>VGEI01000052.1 GCA_016869415.1 Alphaproteobacteria bacterium | reverse complement strand
GCGATCGGTGATGGGGAGCGGTTTCGACGCTCGTCGTCAGCGGCGTGCCGATCTTCGGCGGCGACGGCCGGTTCCTCGGTTACCGCGGCATTACTTCCAATGTGACTGCGGCCAAGCGCACCGAGCATGAGCTGCGTAAGGCCAAGGAGGCGGCTGAGCTGGCCAATCGTGCCAAGTCCGAGTTTCTGACCAACATGAGCCACGAGCTGCGCACGCCGCTGAATGCCATCCTTGGTTTCTCCGACTTGATGAAGGCAGAGCTGTTCGGAGCGATGAATCCCAAGTACCTGGAGTACATCCGCGGCATCCATACCAGCGGCAGCCATCTCCTTGCGCTGATCAACGACGTGCTCGACATGTCGAAGATCGAGGCAGGCCGCTTCGAGCTGGATGAGAGCATCGTCAATCTCGGCAGCGTCGTCGATTCGTGCCTGGCTATGGTCGATTGGCGGGCAACGAAGAACGAAGTGAGGTTGGAAGCGCGCCAGCGCCTCGTATTGCCCAACATCATCGGCGACGAGCGAGCCATCCGCCAGGTTGTACTCAACCTGCTCAGTAACGCCGTCAAGTTCACGCCGCGTGGCGGCCGGGTCGAGGTACTGGGCGCCTGCGATACGAACGGCGACGTGCTGCTCGCCGTGGCCGACACGGGCGTCGGCATACCGCCTGAGGCGCTGGAGCACCTGTTCGAGCCGTTTCAGCGCACCACCGCACAGGTGGCCCGTCAGCAGGAAGGAACCGGCCTGGGCCTGGCCATCAGCCGCAAGCTGATCGATCTGCACGGTGGCACGCTGGAGATCGAAAGCACCGTCGGCGAAGGCACGATCGCACAAATCCGCTTCCCGGCCTCACGCGTCGTCGTCATACCCGGCCAGGAAGCAGCCGCAGTCGAATCGGAGAGCTAACGTCCCACGGCGTAAGCTTGCTGCAGGCGCGGTGTCGCCGCGGCGCGCATGATCTTCCCGTCGCGGCGCGCGGCACAGTTGCGGCCCAGCGACCAGGGCTCGGCCAGCTGCACGTCGTGGCCGCGCTTCTTGAGCTCGGCCACCGTCGCCTCGGGGAAGCGCTTCTCCATGATGACCTTCGCCGGCGAAGACTGGCGTGGGTAGAACGAGTTCGGCCAATGGTCGGTCTGCAACTGCGGCGCGTCGATCGATGCCTGCAGGTCAAGCTTGTGATCGACATGGCGCAGGAAGAACTGGGCGATCCATTGGTCCTGGTTGTCGCCGCCGGGCGAGCCGAAGGCCAGCACTGCCTGGCCGTTCTTGTCGAGTGCCAGGCTCGGCGTGAGCGTGGTGCGCGGCCGGCGTCCCGGCACCAGCGCCGAGGGTACGTCCTCCTGCAGCCAGAACATCTGGGCACGCGTACCCAGGCAGAAGCCGAGGCCGGGGATGACCGGCGAACTCTGCAGCCAGCCGCCCGAGGGTGTCACAGCCACCGTATTGCCATGGCGGTCCATGACGTCGAGATGGCAGGTGTCGCCCTCAGCAGGCCCACGCGCTGCCCGGCTGCGCGCGGCCATCGCCGCGGCACCGCCGGAGCGGTCGTAGGACTCCTGCGTCTCCCGCTCGACGCGCGTCGGCTCGCCGACCCCGGCGACGGGGCCGCCGACGTTCCGGGTCTGCGGCAGGCGCGGCACACGACCATCGGGCGAGCCGGGGCGCAGGTCGCGCGACGCCGTGTCGCCGATCAGCTTGCGACGATCGGCGTTGTAGGTGTCCGAGAGCAAGGTCTGCATCGGGACGTCAACGAAGTCGGGATCGCCGTACCAGGCGTCGCGGTCGGCATAGGCCAGCTTCTTGGCTTCGACCAGCAAATGGACGAAATCCGCTCCCGTCGTGTCCATCGCCGCCACGTCAAAGCCCTTGAGCAAGGCGAGGAGTTGCAGCAGCACCGGGCCCTGACTCCACGGGCCGGCCTTGCACACAGTCAGGCCGTGATACTCGTAGGTCGACGGTGCCTCATAGGTAGCTTGCCAGGAGGCGAGGTCGCTGGCCTTGAGCACGCCCCTGCGGCGCTGGCCGGTGGCGTCCATCGCTGCCGTCGATGTGCAATATCTTTCGATCGCCTCGGCGACGAAACCCTTGTAGAAGGCGGCGCGCGCCGCCTCGATCTGGCGCTCGCGATCGGCACCGGCAGCTGAGGCTTCCCTGAGGATGCGCGTGTAGGTCTGCGCCAACTCGGGATTGACGAAGAGCTCGCCCGCTTTCGGCACCTCGCCGTTGGGCAAATAGAGCGCCGCCGAGGTCTTCCATTCGTCGCGGAAAAGCGGGGCGACACCGGAGATCGTCCCGCACACACCGTGCACAAGCGGGTAGCCGTCGCGGGCGTAGCCGATGGCCGGGGTCATGACCTCGGCCAACGTCATCGTGCCGTAGTCGCGCAGCATCAGCATCCAGCAGTCGAAGGCGCCGGGGATGACGGCGGCAAGGAATCCGGTGCCGGGGACGAGGTCGAGGCCCTCGCTCTTGTAATGCGCGATGGTGGCGCCGGCGGGGGCCGGGCCCTGACCGCAGAGAATCTGCGCCTTGCCGCCCTTGGCCTGGAAGGCCGCCACGGCGTCGCCGCCCAGGCCGTTCATATGCGGCTCGACCACCTGCAGCGTCAGCCCCGCGGCGACGGCAGCGTCGAAGGCGTTGCCGCCCTTCTCGAGGATCGACATGCCGACTTGCGAAGCGACCCAATGCGTCGAGGTGACGACGCCGAAGGTGCCGGAGATGACCGGACGTGTGGTGAAGCTCGGCGGCAGCGGCGGGGGCATGGCGAAATCCCGTGTAAAAACGAATGTGGCCGGACTATAGGCGCTTCCACGGCGGGGCCGCAACGCCGGCCGGCTTGTTGAAGCCGAACAGGGTGCGGGCGTTGGCGCCGAGGATCTGCTCGCGCGCTGCCGCCTGTGGCACCCACTCGCCGAGCCAGTCGATGGTGTCGGCGTAGCGCGGCACCAGATTGGGGCGCGGCCACGCCCAGTCGCTGCCCCAGACCAGCCGGCTCACACCCGGGATGGTCAGCAGCACGTCGGTGCAGGCCCAGGCCGCGGTGAGAGGGGTCAAGCGATAGGGCGCAGAAAGCTTGAACCAGATGTCGGCGCTGCGCGACGCGGCGGCGAGGTTCTGGAAGCCGGGGCAGCGCGAGGCCATCCCTTCGCTGGGTAGGCCGAAATGGTCGACGACCAGCCGCACGCCGCTCGCTATCAGGGGCTTGAGGATCTGCAGCCAGCGCGGGCCTTCGGCGTGGATCTGGAGATGCAGGCCGGCCCGGGTGAGGGCCGCGAAGTGCTGCGGCCAAGGGGCGGCGGTGAAATCCGGCGGCTCGCGCCCCACGAGATCGAGCCGCACCCCGGCAATACCGGCGCTCCTGAGGCGCCCCAACTCATCGCCGCTGATCGTCGGCGACACGGCGGCGATACCGCGGAAGCGGGCCGGTACGCGGGCGATGGACTGCAGCAGGTAACTGTTGTCATGGCCGCGGGTGCGAGGTTGCACTAGCACGCCGCCGGCCATGCCGTTCTCGTCGAGCACATCGAGGTAGCGCTCGATCGGCGCTTCGGCCTCCTGCACCACAGTGGCGCCGGGCGCTGCACGCCGATCGGCAACGAAAACCGTGGCGTGAGCGTCGACCGCGCCGGGCGGAACAGGCGGGAGATTCGCGGGACTGGCCAGACGACGGCTCCGAATTGACAGCGTGGTGCCCGTATACTCTCATGTGCGGTCGCGCGGGGCAAAACCGCCTCGCGCGCTGGCAGGAGCACCATGAAGCAGCGTCGACTGGGCAAGAACGGACCGCAGGTGTCGGCTATCGGCCTCGGCTGCATGGGTATGTCCATGAGCTACGGCGAGCCGAACGACGCGGAATCGATCGCCACCATCCATCGCGCCATCGAGATGGGCATCAATTTCCTCGACACCTCCGACGCCTATGCGCAGGGCAAGAACGAGGAGCTTCTCAACAAGGCACTCAAGGGCAAGCGCGACAAGGTGTTCCTCGCCACGAAATTCGGCAACCTGCGCCAGGCCGGTTCCGACCGCAGCGTCGACAGCCGGCCGGAGAAAATCCCCGAGTTCTGCGAGAACAGCCTGAAGCGGCTCGGCGTCGGTCACATCGACCTCTACTATCAGCACCGCGTCGACCCGACGGTGCCGATCGAGGAGACCGTCGGTGCGCTGAAGAAATTGGTCGAGCAGGGCAAGGTCCGCTACCTCGGCCTGTCCGAGGCCGGCGGCAACACCATCCGCAAGGCCCACGCCACGCATCCGATCGCTGCGCTGCAGAGCGAGTTCTCGCTGTGGTGCCGTGACCTCGAAAACGACACGCTGCCGGTTTGCCGCAGCCTCGGGATCGGCTTTGTGCCCTACAGCCCGCTTGGCCGCGGTTTCCTCGCCGCCACCATCACCAAGCTCGACAATCTTCTGGAGAAGGACCGGCGGCGCGAGCACCCGCGTTTCTTCGCCGAGAATCTCGAAAAGAACGTCAAGCTGCTCGGGCCGCTCGAGCAGGTGGCTCAACGGCTCAAGGTCAAGCCGGCGCAGGTGGCTCTTGCCTGGGTGCTGGCACAGGGCGACGACATCGTGCCAATCCCCGGCACCAAGCGGCGGACGTATCTCGAGGAGAACGCCGCGTCGGTCGACCTCACGCTCGGCGCCGACGACATCGCAGCACTCAACAGAGCATTTCCGGTCGGCGTCACTGCGGGCACGCGCTATCCCGCTGGCCAGATGAAGTCGATGGGAATTTAGAGCTAGACGATCTCGCTCAGGTAGTGGTGCCGGGCCGTATCGCAGCGGCTGCGGCGCCACTCTACCGCCCGCCCGTCGACCGTGTAGGCGAGGCGGTCGATCTCCAGCAGCGGCGCACCGCTCTTCAGGCCCAGAGCCTTGGCCTCGTCGGCCCGCGCCGGCACCGCCTTCAGCTTCTCGACGGCGCGTGCCACGGTGACGCCGTAGCGTTCCTCGTAATAGCGATAGAGCTCGTTGGGCACGTCAACCGGCAGGCGGTCGGTGAAGTTTGCGAACAGCGCGCCGGGCAGGGTGATGCGCTCTTGCAGGGCCACGCGCTTGCCGAGCAGCCGCAGGCGCTTGAGCCGGACCACGAGGGCGCCGGTCTTCAGGCCCAGCTGCGCGGCTTCTTGCCGGTCGGCCTTGGCCCTCCCGAGGCTCAGCATGCGGGCACCCGGCAGAGCACGCTCGCCGCTATCGGCCACTAAGTGGAAGAAATGGAAGAGGGCGCGCTGCGCCGTGTGCTGGGCGACGAAGGTGCCCTTGCCCTGGCGCCGGTCGAGCAGGTTTTGCGCCGCGAGCTCGTCGAGCGCCTTACGCACCGTGCCTTGGCTCACCCCGAACTCATCGGCGAGCTGGAATTCGTTAGGCAGGGACTCACCCGGTCGCCAGGCGCCCGAGGCCAGGCGGCGGACCATCAGATCCCTCACCTGCAGGTAGAGCGGCTTGAAGTCGGGAGTCCCATCCATGGCCGTGGAGCCTAGCACAGTCTTATATAAGATATAAGAATAAGCATTGACCGGTGGGCGCGGCGGGCCTAGCTTCGGCGATCTGTTTTGCCCCGGATGGGGGCCTCTTGGGAGGAGCGATGGCGACGACGCATTTCATCGTCCACGACAAGGCCGACACGGTCGGCGTCGTGGTGGTCGAGACCGTGAAGGCCGGGGAGACCATCACCGGCTGGGTGTTGGAGGACGATTCGACGATCAAGATTAAGGCGCTCGATCCTGTGCCGCTGGGGCACAAGATCGCCCTGGTCGACATCAAGAAGGACGCCACGGTCCTGAAGTATGGGCACGACATCGGCCGGGCTTCGGCGCCGATTGCCAAGGGCCGACACGCCCATATCCACAACATGAAGACCAAGAGGTGGTAGCCATGGCGAAAACAAACGGAAAGTCCAAGGGCCGCCGCGCCAAGGATCTCGATTTCTGGGGCTATCGCCGCGAGAACGGCCGGGTCGGCGTGCGCAATCACGTCGTCATCCTGCCGCTCGACGACCTGTCGAACGCCGCCTGCGAGGCGGTGGCCAACAACATCAAGGGCACGCTCGCCCTGCCGCACGCCTACGGGCGCCTGCAGTTCGGCGAGGATCTCGAGCTCCACTTCCGCACGCTGATCGGCACAGGCTCCAGCCCCAACGTCGCAGCCTGCGTGGTCATCGGCATTGAGCCGCAATGGACGGCGCGCGTGGTCGACGGCATTAAGAAGACCGGCAAGCCGGTAACAGGCTTCGCCATCGAAGGCACGGGCGACATCGGTACCATCGCGGCCGCCTCGCGCATGGCCCAGGAGTATGTGCAGTGGGCGACCGAGAAGCAGCGCGAGCGCTGCGCCGTCGACGAGCTGTGGATTTCGACCAAGTGCGGTGAGAGCGACACGACTTCGGGCCTCGCTTCCTGCCCGACCGTAGGCAACCTGATCGACAAGCTCGATCCTATGGGCGCCACGACCTGCTTCGGCGAGACCTCAGAGCTCACCGGCGCCGAGGTGGTCTGCGCCAGCCGGGCCGTCGACAAGAAAATCCAGGAGAAGTTCCTTGGCACCTGGCGCGCCTACAACGCCATGATCGAGCGCCACAAGACCAACGACCTGCGCGATTCACAGCCGACCAAGGGTAATATCGCCGGCGGCCTGACGACCATCGAGGAGAAGGCCTTCGGCAACCTGCAGAAGATCGGTCACAAGACAAAGTTCATCGACGTGCTCAAGCCCGCCGAAGAGCCGAAGAAGGGCCCGGGTCTCTACTTCATGGATAGTTCGTCGGCGGCGGCCGAGTGCGTCACCCTGCAGGCGGCGGCCGGTTTCGTCGTGCACCTCTTCCCGACCGGGCAGGGTAACGTCATCGGCAATCCGATCGAGCCGGTGATCAAGCTCACAGCCAACCCGAAGACGGCGCGCGAGATGAAGGAGCACATCGATCTCGACGTTTCCGGCATCCTGCGCCGCGAGATGACGATGGACGAGGCAGGCGACGCCCTGATCGACATCACCATCCGTACCTGCAACGGGCGGCTGACCTGCGCCGAGGCACTCGGTCACCGCGAATTCGTCCTGACCAAGCTCTACCAGAGTGCCTGACGGGCGCACGCTCGAGGTGAAGGTTTGGCGTGGCCGCGAGAGCGGCCGCTTCCAGGCCTTTACTGTCCCTCGTCGCGCCAGCCAGACGGTGCTCGACGTCGTTTCCTGGATCCAGCGTCACCTCGATACGACGCTGTCCTACCGCTTCGCCTGTCGTGTGGGAATGTGCGGCTCCTGCGCCATGACGGTGAACGGCAAGCCGCGCTGGACCTGCCGCACCCATGTCGACAAGGTCGCCGAAGGCGACACGCTGACTGTGGCGCCTTTGGCGAATCTGCCGGTGGTCAAGGATCTCGCCACTGACATGGCGCCATTCTTCGACAAATGGGCGAAGGCGCAGGGGCGCTTCGTCCCCGAGGATGACAGGCCGCGCGAGTTCCACATCGTGCCGCCGGAGACATCCGAGCGGCGTGCTGTCGATGCCGGCATCGAATGCATCGGCTGCGGCGTGTGCTACGCCGCTTGCGACATCGTGCGCTGGAACCGCGACTATCTCGGCCCCGCCGCGCTCAACCGGGCCTGGACGCTGGTCAACGACGTGCGTGACGCCGGCAACCCCACGAGACTGGCGGCGGTAGCCGGTGACGCGGGCTGCCATGCCTGCCACAGCCAGGAGAACTGCCGCGAGCATTGCCCCAAGCAGATCAACGCGACGGCCTCGATTGCCGGCCTCAAACGTGCGGCGGCGATCGCGGCACTGAAGGGGCAGCTGTGAGTGTGCGCAGCGAGACCCGGCTGTGGCTGGCGCAGCGCGCCTCGGCGGCGGTATTGGCGCTCTGCGTGATCGTACATCTGGCGACCATGGTCTACGCCGTGCGCGGGGGGCTGAGTGCCGCAGAGATCCTCTCGCGCACCCGCGGCTCATCGGCGTGGCTCGCCTTCTACCTGCTGTTCGTGGCGGCGGTGGTTATCCATGCGCCTATCGGCTTGCGCGCGGTGCTGCGCGAGATGACGACATGGCGGGGCCGCTCGCTGGATTTCGCCGTGGTTCTTTTCGGCATATTGCTGGCCGCACTGGGCCTGCGGGCGGCGCTGGCGGTGTTCGCATGATCGCTGCCGCGCACCGGACCCACCGCGGCTACGCCGCGTTCGTCATTCACCGTCTCTCCGGCGTCGGCCTCGCGGCTTTTCTGCCGCTGCATTTCCTGGCCTTGGGCACGGCGCTGAACGGCGAGGCGGCGCTCGACGACTTCCTGCGCTGGACCGCACACCCGCTGCTCAAGGCAGCCGAGACGGCACTGGTCGTGCTGCTCACCGCCCATCTCACCGGCGGTCTGCGCCTCTTGGCTCTCGAACTTCTCGGCTGGCGCGACTGGCAGAAGACAGCCGTCGCAATGTCGGGCGGAGTCAGCCTGGCCGCCGGCCTTATGTTTCTGCTCAATCTCGGCGTGCCGTGATCGCCACCGCCGATCTCTACCTTGCGGGAGCGAGCTTCGTCGCGGCCTTCGCCTCGGGCCTGGCGGGCTTTGCCTTCGCCCTCATCGCCTCGGGTGTCTACCTGCACGTGCTGGAGCCGACCGCCGCCGTGGCCCTGGTGCTTGCCGGCTCGATCGCCACACAGTCGGTGACCATCTTCCGCCTGCGTGAGGGCATCGTCTGGCGACGGTTCTGGCCGTTCCTGGCCGGAGGCATCGTTGGCGTTCCGATCGGGGTGGCGCTGCTAGGTAAGCTCGATGGCGCGGCGGTGCGGCTGATCGTCGGCGGCTTTCTCGTGGCCTACAGCACCGCGATGCTGGCCCTGCGCCAGCCGCCGCAGGTGGCCGGCGGCGGCCAGGCTGCCGACGGCGCGGTTGGGCTGATCGGCGGCGTCATGGGCGGCTTCGCCGGCCTGTCGGGCGCCCTGCCCACGCTGTGGTGCAATCTGCGCGGCTGGCCCAAGGACGAGCAGCGCGGTGTCTACCAGCCCTTCATCGTCGCCATGCAGGGCTTCGGCCTGGCGACCCTCGCCGTGGCCGGCGGCGTCAGCCGCCAGACCTGGATCGCCTTCGCCGTCTGCCTGCCGGCCCTGCTGCTCGGCGCCTTCGCCGGCCTGAAGCTCTACGCCCGTGTCGACGACCGGGGGTTCCGTCGCATCGTGCTCGGCCTGTTGCTGGTTTCCGGCCTCGCCTTGCTTGTGGGATAATTGAGAAACACGACCCAGGGAGACGACCATGATCCGTTTAGCTTACGCCGCCGCCATCGTGGCGCTGGCGCTCGCCGGCCCGGCGGCCGCGCAGGAGCAGTCGCAGATCCGCCTGGCCAAGCAGTTCGGCATCTCCTATCTGCCGCTCACCGTGATGGAAGAGCGCAAGCTCCTGGAGAAGCACACCCAGGCCGCGGGCCTCGCCAACGTCAAGGTCGAGTGGGCGCAGCTCGCCTCCGGTGCCCCGATGAACGACGCGCTGCTCTCCGGCAATCTCGACATCGCCGCCGGCGGCGTCGGTCCGCTGCTCACCATCTGGGCCCGCACCAAGGGCAACCTCAACGTCAAGGCCGCGGCTTCCATCAACTCGATGCCGCTCTACCTCAACACCATCAATGCCAATGTCAGGTCGATCAAGGATTTCACCGACAAGGACCGCATCGCCCTGCCGGCGGTGAAGGTCTCGATCCAAGCCGTCACCCTGCATATGGCGGCGGAGAAGGAGTTCGGCGTCGGCAAGCATGACACGCTCGACCGCCTCACGGTCTCGATGTCGCACCCGGACGGCATGAACGCCATGATGTCCGGCCGGACGGAAGTGACCGGCCACTTCACCTCGGCGCCCTTCATGTACCAGCAGCTCGAGGACAGCCGGGTGAAGCGTGTGCTCTCCTCCTACGAGGTCTTGGGCGGACCTAGCACCTTCAACGTGGTCTGGACCACCTCGAAGTTCCGCGACCAGAACCCGCGCTTGTTCAGGGCCTTTCTGGCGGCGCTTGAAGAGTCGATGACCATCATCAACGTGGCCGACAAGAAGCCGGTGGCGCAGCTGTGGATCGATGCTGAGAAGTCCAAGCTCTCGCTCGACTTCGTCGAGAAAATCCTCAAGGACCCCGAGAACGTCTTTACCACCACACCGCAGAACGTCATGAAATACGCCGAGTTCATGCACCGGGTCGGCGCCATCAAGGAGAAGGCAGCCTCCTGGCATGATTTGTTCTTCCCCGAGATCCACGGCAAGAACGGGAGCTGACTCGCGCGAGTTGGGCCGGCAGTCATGGACGCCAACGGCACGGATAGCGCGCGGCCTCTGCTTGAGGTCGACGGCGTCACGCTGCAATACAAGACCCGCGAGCACCTGGTTACGGCGACCTATCGGGTGAGCTTCAAGGTCTGGCCGTCCGACCGCTTCGTCCTGCTCGGGCCGTCAGGCTGCGGCAAGTCGACCCTGCTCAAGGGCGTGGCCGGCTTCATGCAGCCTGTCGAGGGCACGATGCGCCTCAACGGTAGGGGCATCGAGAGGCCCGGCCCCGACCGCATGATGGTCTTCCAAGAGTTCGACCAGCTCCTGCCGTGGAAGACCGTGCGGCAGAACGTCATGTTCCCGATGCTGGTCTCCGGCCGCTTCGCCCGGGCTGAGGCCGAGGAGCGCGCACTTGCCTATATCGACAAGGTCAACCTGACCAAGTTCGGCGATGCCTTCCCGCACACGCTTTCCGGGGGCATGAAGCAGCGTGTGGCCATCGCTCGCGCCATGGCCATGGAGCCCGACATCCTGCTGATGGACGAGCCCTTCGCTGCCCTTGACGCGCTGACCCGCCGCAAGATGCAGGAGGAGCTGCTGCAGCTCTGGGAAGATACGAAGTTCACTGTGCTCTTCGTTACCCATTCGATCGAGGAGGCGATCATCGTGGGTTCGCGCATCCTTGTGCTCAGCCCGCATCCGGGCCAGGTCAAGGCCGAGCTCAACGCCGGCGATTTCGACCACGCTGCCCAAGGTGGGGCGGAGTTCCAGGCGCTGCACCAGCGCATCCACAACATGCTCTTTGCCGAGCGTATCGAGCAGGACCGGGTGGCGGCCCATGGCTGAGGCGCGTTCCCTGCGGGCCGCACCGCCGGTGCGGCCGGAGTTCGAGATCAAGCCGGGTGAGGCGGCACATATCGGCGACGCGGCCCGGCCGCTCTCGGCGTGGGAGCGTATCTCCAACGACACGACCGTACGGCGCATCTTCATCCTGGTGGTACTGGCCATCGCCTGGGAGCTCTACGCGCGCTGGATCAAGAACCCGCTGATGTTCCCGTCGTTTCTGGACATGTCGGAAGCGCTCTACGACAATTTCGTGCGCGGGCCCCTGATCGACCGCACCTTGACCACGATCAAGGTGCTGCTGCTGGGCTATGCCGCCGGTATCGCCATCGCCGCCGTCTTCACCACCATCGCGGTGTCGACGCGCGTCGGCACCGACCTGCTGTCGACCCTGACCGCGATGTTCAACCCGCTGCCGGCGATCGCCCTGCTGCCGCTCGCCCTGCTGTGGTTCGGGCTCGGCATCCCCAGTTTGATCTTCGTCATCATCCATTCGGTGCTCTGGGCGGTGGCGCTCAACACCCATACCGGCTTCATGGCCGTGTCGGAGACCCAGCGCATGGCCGGCCAGAATTACGGCCTGCGCGGCATCCGTTATGTCATGCAGATCCTCATCCCGGCCGCGTTCCCCTCGATACTCGCCGGCCTGAAGATCGGTTGGGCCTTCGCCTGGCGCACCCTGATCGCCGCCGAGCTGGTCTTCGGCGTCTCCTCGCGCTCCGGCGGCCTCGGCTGGTTCATCTTCGAGAACCGCCAGCAGCTCGAGACCGCCAACGTCTTCGCCGGCCTGACCACCGTGATCATCATCGGCTTGCTGGTCGAGAGCGTCATCTTCCGTACCCTGGAGACCCATACGGTGCGCAAATGGGGCATGCAGCGATGAAGCTCCATGTCGACCCGCAGGCCGTCGAGGAGGCCGCCAAGTTGCTCTACATAAGGGCCCTCAAGGTGCTGCCGGACGATATCAAGCAGGGCTTTACCCGTCTCGACGCGGGCGAGGGCGATGCGACGGCCAAGACCATCCTCGCCACCATGATCGAGAACATCGCGGTGGCCGAGCGCACAGACAACCTGCTCTGCCAGGACACCGGCATTCCGATCTATAACGTCATGGTCGGCCGCGACGTCGAGGTGGACGGGGCGGCGCTCAAGCAGGCGATCCGGCGCGGCGTCGAGCGCGCCACGCGCGAGCATCCCCTGCGCTCGTCGATCGTGCATCCAATCACCCGCAAGAACGACCAGACCTCAACCGGGCGGCTGGTGCCGGTGATCAACATCGATTTCGACGACACGCCGGCCACTCTGCAGCTGGAGATGATCCCCAAGGGCTCGGGCTCGGAGAACGGCTCGTTCCTCAAGATGCTGATCCCGGCCGACGGCCTCGACGGCATCAAGCGTTTCGTCATCGACTGCGTCATGCAGGCCGGCGGCAAGGTCTGCCCGCCGACCATCGTCGGCGTAGGCGTAGGCGGCACCTCGGATCTCTGCATGCATCTCGCCAAGGTGGCGGCGACGAGGGCCTTGGGCTCAACCTCGGCCGATCCCGAGGGCGAGAAGCTGGAAAAAATGCTGGCCTCAGCCGTCAACTCGTTGGGCATCGGGCCGCAGGGCCTGGGTGGCGATTCTACGGCTTTCGCGGTCCACGTCGAGACAGCCGCCACGCACATCACCATGAATCCTGTGGCCGTGAACATCCAGTGCCATTCGGCCCGCCGGGCTACGGCTACCTTCACGCCAAAGGGCGTCGAGGTCGGGTTCTGATGACTCATCATGACTTTTATATGCCGGTCAGCGAGGCGCAGGTACGCGCGCTGAGGGTCGGTGATACCGTCACCCTGTACCGCACGCTGTTCGGCATCCGCGACGCGACGCAGATCCACATGTTCGACCGTGGCCGCAAGACGCGCTTCGACATGCAAGGGCACGCCGTGATCCACACCGCGCCCAACGTGAAGCAGGTGCCGAAGTCCAACGAATATCCGGCCGGCTACGCCTCGATATGCGTCGGCACCACGACCAGTGCGCGCATGGAGCGCTTCTCGCGGCCGCTGATGGAGCAGTACGGCGTCCGCCTGATCATCGGCAAGGGCGGGCTCGGCAAGGACTCCGCCAAGGCTTTCGCCGACCTGGGTGGCGCCTATCTCGCCATCATCGGCGGCACGGCGGCGCTGGAGACCACCTGGATCACGGCTATCGAGGATGTCGACCTGGAGGACCTCAACCCCGAATGCCTGTGGCGCTTCGGCATCAAGGGCTTCGGCCCGCTGCTGGTGGCCATGGATTCTCACGGTGGCAGCTCCTACGACCGGGTGATGAAGACGGCCGAGGAGCGCAAGGCCGCCGCGCTGGCCGCGATAGGCGTCAAGGCGTGACGTGAAGCGGCTGCGCACGGATATCCTGATCCTCGGCTCGGGTGGGGCCGGGCTGTTCGCGGCCCTGCACGCCCACAAGGCCAACTCGGCCCTGCACATCACCGTCGCGGTCAAAGGCCTGCTCGGCAAATGCG
>VGEI01000051.1 GCA_016869415.1 Alphaproteobacteria bacterium | reverse complement strand
CCGAAGGGCTGACGAAAGCTACAGCGGCCGCCGAGCGGCGCCCGTCATCCGATTACCACCGCCCAGGCCAAGGCTGCGGGAAGAAACATCCTCGCTGTCGCTCCGCTATCGGCCAGGACAATCGCCGCAGGGCCCAGCTCCGCCAAAGAGGCCGCCGCCGATAAGAGAACTCTTGCCGCGCCCGGGATGCCGCCCCTGAGATCGGAAGCGTCGCCCAGGGCCGATACGGCCAATCGGAAAAAAAGGGCCATCGTTCTCGATGACGACCCCTCGATCGGTGACTTGATCAGGCCCTTCGCCGAAGGTGCCGGGTTTGATGTCGAGATGATCGGCGATCCGACGCTATTTACCGCCGCCTATAGCGCCGACGTCGACTTGATCATGCTCGACCTGAATATGCCCGGGCTCGACGGCATAGAGATTCTTCGCTTCCTCGGCCAAAACAGGTGCGAGGCGTCGATCATCATTATCAGCGCTTACGACCAGGAAATCCTTGCCGGAGCAAGGAACCTGGCCAAGAGAGAGCACCTGAACATTGTCGACGTGATGACGAAGCCCTTCGATCTGAGCAAATTGGCAGGCCAGCTTGGTCAGGCCGGGAGTAGCTCCGCCCGAGCTCCGCGTTCATCTGCCATGAGGCCCCCCCAGGACAGGCCGACCGTCGCAGAGCTTCAACAAGCCATCGCAGAGAATAGGCTGGATATTCATTGTCAGCCCAAGATACGCTTGGCGGATCGCCTCCCGGTCGGAGCCGAGGCACTGGTTCGCTGGAAGCACGAAAGGCAGGGGTTCGTGCCGCCGGATTATCTCGTTCGGCTGGCGGAAGACAACGGTCTCGTCGACGATCTGACGAATCTAGTGATCCGAAAAGCCTGCGACAACTTCAGGCTTTGCCGGCTGGCTGGAAATCTCGTATCGGTCTCGATCAACATATCCGATCGCAGCTTCGGCGACTTGAGGTTCCCGGATAAAGTTCTGGCGTTGGTCGAGGCCGGGGGGCTTTCTCCGTCGGATATCATGCTCGAACTGACCGAGACGTCGCTTTCCGCCGACACCAAGAGCGTTATCGACATTTTGACGCGCCTTCGGATGCGGGGGTTTCAGATCTCCATCGACGATTTCGGCACGGGACACTCGTCGCTGTCTCGCCTCAACGACCTGCCGTTCAACGAATTGAAAATCGACAGATCGTTCGTCCAGAATTTGGATCGCGACGCACGCGCGAGGACGATCGTCCGGAACACCATCGAGCTCGCCAAGAGCTTGAACCTGACGACCGTGGCCGAAGGAGCCGAGACACCGGAGCAAGTCAGGATGCTGAGCGAATTTGGCTGCGACATCGCTCAGGGGTATTTCTTCGCCAAACCGCTTCCCGTGGATGAATTCAAGAGTTGGATGAAAAGCAGGGTCGCTTCGGAAAATTCGGCCGTAGGCTCGACCGGGTAGTCGTTCTGACCATAGAGCAGAGATTCGGGCATCCTGGTTTGAACCCTCATTCCGGCTTGCGCCGCGGCCGGCCCGATAGAGCCCTGCTCAACCCCGGCGACAGGCCGACACTCCCCACCGCCGGCGTCGGGCCCAGCGGATCGCGCGCCCCTCTCTTCCCGGCCAGCGCCTCTGCCGCCTTGACCACGGCAATCGTGGAATCGATCAGCGGGATCGGCACACGCGGCTGGATGATCTTTGCGATGCCGGCAAGGCCGGCGCCGCCGAGGATCGCCGATTTGGCGCCACCCTTCCTCGCCACCTCACAGCAGGCGCGCACCAGCAGGTCGTAGGCGGCCGCGGGGTCGCGGGCGATGTCGGCGCCGGTCGGCGCCACGGTGCGCACGCGGGCGAGGCGCTTGTCGAGGCCGAGCAGTGCTGCCAGCTCCGCGAGCATCGGGCCCCAGCGCTCGCCGCCCGTGACGATGGCGAAGCGCCCGCGGCGTGCCGCGGCCTGCATCGAGGCTTCGGCCATGCCGATCACCGGTTTGGGTGAGAGTTCGCGCAGGGCCAGCAGGCCGGGGTCGCCGAAGCAGGCGAGCACGACCACGTCATGGGCAGCGCGATGACCGGCCAGCGCGTCGAGAGCCGCGTGCCCGGCCACTGCCGCCGCCGCGCGGCTGGAGATATAGCGCGCGCCGAAGCGCCCGGTCACCGCCGTCAGCCGCGTTGCCGGCCCTGCCGCCGCCCGGGCCACGCCGAGCATCAGCCGCGTCATTGCCGGCGTGGTGTTGGGATTTATCAACAGGAGCTGGGGGGCACTGGACGACATGGCCGTAGATGCCTTTAAATCTAGCAGGTGGCCGGCTAGGCCCCCCCTATGGCGAGGTCAGAAGCAGCACACCGTCTTTCTGATGGCCTTGCGACGCGGTCGCCCAGGCTGGCTCCTGCTTCGCACATGCTAAGGGATCCGGCGAAGGGAGTGCGAGTTTCATTTTCAAAAACTTTCTGAAAATCATTTCGCTTTTTGCCGGTAGCGGCAATCGGAGGGGTGCGGTATGCGCATCCCCAAAGGCGGTCCCTGCAACACAGGCGGCTGATATCACGACTCCGGAAACGGGGCGTAACCAGGGAGAGAGATGAAGGCGTCCATCGAGACGGCATTGGCGGTCGCTCCGGCGATGGCCCGAGACAAGATTCGCTAAGAGCACACACCGCACCGGGCTCGGCACGGCATTTGCTTCGAGAGAGCTTCCGGGTATCGTGCCGCGCCACTGCCAGGAATTCCAACGTCCAGAGGGAGGTATCGCCAATGAGAAATTCCAGGAACATCCGCCGGGCCCTGCTGGGTGCGGCGCTCGCCACGGCCCTGCCGGGCCTGGCTGCGGCGCAGGGCACGCTACGCATCGCCATGACCGCCGCCGACATCCCGCGCACCGTCGGCCAGCCCGACCAGGGCTTCGAGGGCAACCGCTTCACCGGCATCCCGATGTACGACGGGTTGACCCAGTGGGACCTGTCCTCGGCCGACAAGCCGAGCGTGGTCATCCCCAGCCTGGCCACCGAGTGGTCGGTCGATGCCAACGACAAGACCAAGTGGATCTTCAAGCTGCGTCCCGGCGTCAAGTTCCATGACGGCTCCGACTTCAACGCCGACGCCGTGGTGTGGAACGTCGAGAAGGTGCTGAAGCAGGACGCTGCGCATTTCGACGCGAGCCAGGTGGGTGTCACCGCCTCGCGCATGCCCACGCTGCGCTCGGCGCGCAAGGTCGACAACCTGACGGTGGAGATGACGACGGCGCAGCCGGACTCCTTCCTGCCGATCAACCTGACCAACCTGTTCATGGCCAGCCCGGCGCAGTGGCAGAAGCTCTACGACGCGGTACCCGCCTCGGTGAGCGACCCCAAGCAGCGCGCCGCGCAGGCCTGGACGGCCTTCGCCGGCAACGCTTCGGGTACCGGTCCGTTCCGGATGGACCGCTTCGTTCCGCGCGAGCGGCTCGAGCTCGTCAAGTTCGCCGGGCACTGGGACAGCAAGAAAGTGCCGAAGCTCGACCGCGTCGTGCTGATTCCGATGCCGGAGGCCAGCGCCCGCTCGGCCGCCCTGCTTTCGGGCCAGGTCGACTGGATCGAGGCGCCGGCACCCGACGCCGTCGCCCAGCTCAAGAGCCGCGGCTTCATCATCACCGCCAACGCCCAGCCGCATGTCTGGCCCTGGCAGTTCTCGTTCGTCGAGGGCTCGCCCTGGTCCGACAAGCGCGTGCGCCAGGCGGCAAACCTTTGCGTCGACCGCGAGGGCATGAAGCAGCTCCTCGCCGGGCTGATGGAGCCGGCTGTCGGCACCGTGCCGCCGGGGCATCCCTGGTGGGGCAACCCGTCCTTCCAGATCAAGTACGACGTGGCCGCGGCGCGCAAGCTGATGCAGGAGGCCGGCTACGGGCCGAACAAGATGCTCAAGGTAAAGACGCAGATCTCCGCCTCGGGCTCCGGCCAGATGCAGCCGCTGCCGATGAACGAGTTCGTGCAGCAGAGCCTGAAGGAGTGCTACATCGACGCCGAGCTCGACGTCATCGAGTGGAACACGCTGTTCACCAACTGGCGGCGCGGCGCCAAGGACGACACGGCGCGCGGCGCGCACGCCATCAACGTGACCTACGCTGCCATGGACCCGTTCTTCGCCATGGTGCGCTTCCTGGATTCGAAGGCGGCCCCGCCGGTCTCCAACAACTGGGGCTTCTTCAACAATCCGGAGTTCGACCAGCTGGTGGCCACGGCGCGCTCGACCTTCGACGGCGGCGAGCGTGACAAGGCGCTGGCCAAGCTGCACGCCCGCTCGGTCGAGGAGGCCGTGTTCCTCTGGGTGGCGCACGATGTCGGCCCGCGCGCCATGTCGGCCAGGGTCAAGGGCTATGTCCAGCCGAAGAGCTGGTTCATCGACCTGACCACGGTCTCCATGCAGTAGACACCGTAGACGAGGGGCCGCTGCGACAGTGGCCCCTCTTTCTTTTTTCTCTTCCTTTAGGGGGTCCGATGAGCCGCTTCAGCCGCCGCCAGATGCTTCTTGCCGGCGCTTCCGCCGCCGCTCTTCCGTCTCTGCGGGTCGATCCCCTGCTCGCCCAGTCTGGCGGCACCCAGTCTGGCGGAACGTTACGTATCGCCATGACAGCGGCCGACGTGCCGCTGCCCAACGGCCAGACCGACCAGGGCGCCGAAGGCATGCGCTTCGTCGGCTACAACGTCTTCGACGCGCTGATCAACTGGGACCTGTCGAGTGCCGACAAGGCCTCGGGCCTGATTCCCGGCCTCGCCACGTCGTGGAAGGTCGATGCGGCCGATCCGACCCGCTGGACCTTCACGCTGCGCGAGGGCGTGAAGTTCCACGACGGCTCGGCCTTCGATGCCGCCGCCGTGGTCTGGAACTACGACAAGATCCTGAAACAGGACTCGCCGCAATTCGACCCGCGCCAGGCCGGCCAGGGCCGCACGCGCATCCCCTCGGTGAAATTCTACCGGGCCCTCGATGCGAAGACCGTGGAGTTCATCTCGACCACGCCCAACGCCCTCTTCCCCTACGATATCTCGTGGATCCTGATGTCGAGCCCGGCGCAGTGGGAGAAGGTCGGCCGCGACTGGACCAAGTTCCTCAATGCGCCGTCGGGAACCGGCCCGTGGAAGGTCGACCGCTACGTGCCGCGCGAACGGCTGGAGATGCTGCCCAACGCCGAGTATTGGGACGCCAGGCGCCGGCCGAAGCTCGCTCGCGTCGTGCTCATCCCCATGCCGGAGACGAGTGCGCGTACCGCCGCCCTGCTGGCCGGGCAGGTCGACTGGGCCGAGACGCCCGCTCCCGACGCCATTCCGCAGCTCAAGAGCCGCGGCTTCCAGATCGTCACCAACGTCTACCCGCATAACTGGACCTGGCATTTCAGCCGGGTCGAGGGCAGCCCGTGGAACGACATCCGCATCCGCAAGGCGGCCAACCTCGCGCTGGACCGCGAGGCGATGGTCACGCTGCTCGGCGGGCTGATGGTCCCCGGCAAGGGCATGGTGCCGCCGGGCTCGCCGTGGTTCGGCAAGCCGGGCTTCGAGGTCAAGTGCGACCTGGCCGCGGCGACGAAGCTGATGACCGAGGCCGGCTACTCGAAGGCGCGGCCGGTGTCGGTCAAGGCCATCATCTCGCCCGGCGGCTCGGGCCAGATGCAGCCGCTGCCGATGAACGAGTTCATCCAGCAGAGCCTGGCCGAGATCGGCATCAAGGTCGACTTCGAGGTCATGGAGTGGAACGCCCTGGTCGCCTCGTGGCGCGCCGGCGCGAAGCACGATTCCTCGCGCGGCGCCCACTCGACCAACAGCTCCTACTTCAGCCAGGACCCGTTCACCTGCCTGATCCGGCACCTCGAGTCGAACCTGGTGGCGCCGCGGGGCACCAACTGGGGCTACTACGTCGATCCCGTGCTCGACGCCCTCTTCGAGAAGATCCGCTCGAGCTTCGATCCGGCCGAGCAGCTTGCCGCCATCCAGAAGACGCATGAGCGTTTCGTCGACGAGGCCCTGTTCCTCTTCGTGACGCACGACGTCAACCCGCGGGCCCTGTCGCCGCGGGTCAAGGGCTTCGTCCAGGCGCAGAACTGGTATCAGGACATCACGCCGGTCACCATGGGCTAGGGCGACCGCGAGGCTGGGGAGGCCATGCTCGTCTATCTGATCCGGCGGCTGCTCTACGTCGTGCCGATAGCGCTCGCGGTGAGCGTGGTCTGCTTCTCCCTCGTGCACATCGCGCCGGGGGACCCGCTGGTCTCCATCCTGCCGCCCGACGCCTCGCAGGCGCTGGTCGAGCAGATGAAGAAGAGCTACGGCTTCGACCGGCCGATCCCCGTGCAGTTCGCCATCTGGCTGGGCAAGATCGCGCAGGGCGATCTCGGCACCTCGATCGCCACCTCGCGGCCGGTGCTGCAGGAGATCACCAAGGCGGTGGGCAACACGCTGATGCTGGCCTTCGCCGCCACGCTGATCGGCTTCACGCTGGGCTGTTTCTTCGGCTTCGTCGCCGGCTACTTCCGCGACACGCTGGTCGACCGCATCGCCGTTACCGTCTCGATCCTCGGCGTCTCGGTGCCGCATTACTGGCTGGGCATGGTCCTGGTCATTTGTTTTTCAGTCCTGCTTCCCTGGCGTCCACCGACAGGAGCAGGCCCGGGGTCGAGTGCGGCGTGGGTGTGGGACTGGGAGCACGTCAAGTATCTCATCCTGCCGGCGGTGACGATGAGCGTCATCCCCATGGGCATCGTCACCCGCACGGTGCGCGCCCTGGTCGGCGACATCCTGAGCCAGGAATTCGTCGACGCCCTGCGGGCCAAGGGCCTCACCGACTGGGGCGTCTTCCAGCACGTGGTGAAGAACGCCGCCCCCACGGCGCTGGCGGTCATGGGCCTGCAGCTCGGCTACCTGCTCGGCGGCTCGATCCTGATCGAGACCGTCTTCTCCTGGCCGGGCACGGGCTTTCTGCTGAACGCCGCCATCTTCCAGCGCGACCTGCCGCTGCTCCAGGGCACCATCCTGGTGCTCGCCATGTTCTTCGTCGTGCTCAACCTTCTGGTCGACACCGTGCAGACGGCGATCGATCCGCGGATCCGGCGCGGATGACGGCCATCGCCCTCCCCGCCCTGCCGCCGACGCGCGGCTACTGGTCCGCGGTCGGCCGGCGCCTGCTGCAGGACAAGGTCACCGTCGCCTGCGGCATCGTGCTGCTGGCCATCATCCTGGCCGCGATCTTTGCGCCCTATCTCGGCCTGGCCGACCCCTACCGCGGCAGCATCATCCGCCGCCTGCGGCCCATCGGCACGCCGGGCTACCTGCTGGGCACTGACGAGCAGGGCCGCGACATGCTGGCCAGGCTGGTCTACGGCGGGCGGCTGTCGCTGTTCATCGGCCTGCTCCCGGTGTTCAACGCCTTCGTCATCGGCACGCTGCTCGGGGTCACCGCCGGCTTCGTCGGCGGCCGGCTCAACGCCGCGATCATGCGCACCATCGACGTCTTCTACGCCTTCCCCTCGGTGCTGCTGGCCATCGCCATCTCGGGCGCGCTGGGGGCCGGCGTCCTCAACTCCGTCGTCTCGCTGACCATTGTCTTCGTGCCGCCCATCGCCCGCGTCGCCGAAAGCGTCACCACCCAGGTGCGCAACCTCGACTTCGTCGACGCCGCCCGCGCCAGCGGCGCCGGCCCAATCACCATCATCCGGGTGCACATCCTCAACAACGTGCTGGGGCCGATCTTCGTCTACGCCACCAGCCTGATCAGCGTCAGCATGATCCTCGCCGCCGGCCTCTCCTTCCTCGGCCTCGGCACCAAGCCACCCGAGCCGGAATGGGGGCTGATGCTCAACACGCTGCGCACAGCGATCTACGTCCAGCCGTGGATCGCCGCCCTGCCCGGCACCATGATCTTCATTGTCTCCATCTGCTTCAACCTGATGAGTGACGGCCTGCGCAGTGCCATGGACGTGAGACGCTGAGATGTCGGGTGCTGAAGCTCTTCGCCAGGGTCAGGAAGCGGGCGGGCCGGCGCAGCCGCTCCTGCAGGTCAGGGCGCTGAAGAAACATTTCCCGATCAGGGGCGGCATGCTCGGCCGCACCGTGGCCACGGTCAACGCGGTCGACGGTGTTGCCTTCGAGGTGGCCAAGGGCGAGACGCTGGGCATCGTCGGCGAATCCGGCTGCGGCAAGTCGACCACGGCGCGGCTGCTCATCCGCCTCATCGAGCCCGACAGCGGCGAGGTACGCTTCGCCGGCCAGAGTGTCGGCAGCGAGATCCCCGTCGCCGAGCTGCGGCACGGCGTGCAGATGGTCTTTCAGGATTCCTTCGCCTCGCTGAATCCCCGCCTGACCATCGAGGATTCGATCGCCTTCGGACCGCGCGTGCGCGGCGTGGCGGAGGCCGAGGCGGTACACAAGGCCCACGACCTGCTGCGCCGCGTGGGTCTCGACCCGGCGCAGTTCGCCCGGCGCTACCCGCACGAGCTCTCCGGCGGCCAGCGCCAGCGGGTCAACATCGCCCGCGCCCTGGCGCTGGCGCCGCGCCTGCTCATCCTCGACGAGCCGGTCTCGGCCCTCGACAAGTCGGTCGAGGCGCAGGTGCTCAACCTGCTGGTCGACCTCAAGCAGAGCCTCGGCCTGACCTACATCTTCGTCAGCCACGACCTCAACGTCGTGCAGTACATCAGCGACCGCGTGATGGTCATGTATCTCGGCCGGGTCGCCGAGATCGGGCCGGTCGAGGCGATCTACCGCGACGCCCGCCACCCCTACACGCGCGCTCTTCTGTCGGCCATGCCGAGCATGGACCCCGACAGGCGCACGCAGGAAGCACCGATCGCCGGCGACCCGCCCAACCCGATCAACCCGCCTTCGGGCTGCCTATTCCACACCCGCTGCCCCTACGCCGAGGCGGTGTGCCAAAGCACGGCCCCGGCTTTGGCGCCGGTGAAGGATCGGCACAGCGCCGCCTGCCACATGGAGATCGCGGGCTCAGGCCACTCCAAAGCACGGCCGGCAGCATGACCAACCGCCCGCTCGTCGAGGTCAGGGACTTGCATGTGCGCTTCCGCGGCGAGCGCAACGTGCATGCGGTCAACGGCGTCGACTTCGCCCTCAATCGCGGCGAGGTGCTGGGCATCCTCGGCGAGTCCGGCTCGGGCAAAAGCGTCACTCTCAAGGCGCTGCTGCGCCTGCTGCCGGAGAGGCGGACGGAGATAAAGGGCGCGATCCGGGTGGGTGACGAAGACGTGCTGGCGCTGGGCCCCGAGGCGCTGGCCGATTTCCGCGGCAAGACGGCCTCGATGATTTTCCAGGAGCCGATGCTGGCCCTCGACCCGGTCTACACCGTCGGGCAGCAGATCGCCGAGGCGGTGGAGCGCCACGAGAAGTGCGGCGCCGCGGCAGCGCGCCGGCGGGCGCTGGAGATGCTCGAACGGGTGCGCATCCCCAGCCCCGAGCGGCGGCTCGATTCCTACCCGCACGAGATGTCCGGCGGCATGCGCCAGCGGGCGATGATCGCCCTGGCGCTGGCCTGCCGGCCGCAGGTGCTGCTGGCCGACGAGCCGACCACGGCACTCGACGCTACCGTTCAGATTCAAATTCTCCTGCTGCTGCGCGAGCTGCAACGCGAGCTGGGCATGGCGGCGATCTTCGTCACCCACGACATCGGCGTGGCGGTCGAGGTCTCCGACCGCATCGCGGTGATGTATGCCGGGCGCATCGTCGAGACCGGCAGCGTCGCCGACATCGTGCGCCGGCCCGCACACCCCTACACGCGCGGGCTGCTCGCCTCGACCGTGCACGGGGCGATGCGCGGGCGGCGGCTCGACGCCATCCCCGGCGCACCGCCGGCCCTCAGCGAGGCGCCGGCCTCCTGCTCCTTCGCACCGCGCTGCGGCGAGGTGCAGCCGGAATGCCACGCCCGCGTGCCGGACGCCGTGACGGTGGCCCCGGCGCATCTGTCGCGCTGCCTGAGGAGCGTGGCGGCCGGCGGGTAATGTACGTCCGCCCGAAGGACTGCATCGATTGCGGGCCCTGCGGCGGGGGCGATAGCGCCGACGCAACAGCAACGCCCGCACTGTTTCGCCCTGTCCTGCCGTTGCCGGACTCCTATGTGTATGATATAGTTACTTCGTACACATGGACGGGGTGTCGGCATGCGGACGAATATCGAGATCGACGATGCGCTGATGGCCCAGGCCCAGAAAGTGTCCGGGCAGACCACCAAGAAGAAGACCGTCGAAGAGGCGCTTCGCCTGATGATCCGGCTGCGCGGGCAGCGGGAGATCGGGGCCGCTTTCGGCCGCTACCGCTGGCGCTCAAATCTCGCCCGTAGCCGGCGCGGCCGGGGTACCGAGTGATCGTCGTCGACAGCAGCGTCTGGATCGACTTCCTCAACGGCCGCAACGCCGCCCATGTCCGGCGCCTGAGCGCCCTGCTCGGCCGCGAGGAGATCATCGTCGGGGACCTGATGCTGTGCGAGGTTCTGCAGGGCCTCGAGAGCGAGAAGGCGGCCCGCGAGGTCGAAGCCCTTTTGCGCCGCTGCGAGGTGGTAGCCATGGCCGGCGAGTCGGTCGCCGTCACGGCGGCACGCAACTTCCGTTTCCTGCGGCGGCGCGGCATCACCGTGCGCAAGACCATCGACCTGCTGATCGGCACCTGGTGTATCGAGAACCGCCGGTCGCTTCTCCACAACGACGCCGATTTCCGTCCGATGGCGCGGCACCTCGGGCTGGTCGAGGTCATGGGGGTGGCATGAGATCAAAAAGCCTCCCGCCAATGCCGGGCTCCGGACATCGCGACAATGCTGTGCATTGCGCTCCCCGCCCCTTCTCCGTCCTCGAAACCCCGTCCCTCTCGCTGGCCTACGAGGTGTCCGGGCCTGACGGCGGTTCGCCTTTAATCCTGCTGCATGGCTGGCCGGATGACGTGCGGACCTGGGACCGCATCCTGCCGGCGCTGCACGCGGCCGGGCTGAAGACCATCGTTCCGTACCTGCGCGGCTACGGGCCGACGCGCTTCCGCAGCGCCGGCGTCAGGCGCTCCGGCCAGCTCGCCGCTCTGGGCCAGGATCTGATCGACCTCGCCGACGGGCTCGGCCTCCAGCGCTTTGCCGTGGTCGGGCATGATTGGGGGGCGCGGGCGGCCTACATCGCCGCCTGCCTGCTCGGGCCGGCGCGCATCACGCGCTGTGCCGCGCTCTCGGTCGGCTGGGGCACCAACAGCCCCGACCAGGTTCTCTCGCTGCGCCAGATCCAGAACTACTGGTACCACTGGTACATGGCGACGGAGCGCGGCGCCGAGCTGGTGCGGAGCGAGCGCCTTGCGCTGACGCGCCATATCTGGACGATCTGGAATCCCGGCTGGACGGTCAGCGACGACGAGTTCACGCGCACCGCCGCGTCGTTCGACAATCCCGACTGGGCGGAGATCGTCGTCGATTCCTACCGCGTGCGCTGGGGCCATGCGCCCGTCGACCCGGCGCTTGACGGGATCGAGAAACGGCTGGCCGACCGCCCGCAGATCGCCGTGCCCACGCTGCTGATCCATGGCGGCGCCGATCCGGTCAATGAGCCTGCGACCTCCGAGGGCAAGGAGCGGCTGTTCACCGGCCCTTACCGCAGGGTCGTGCTCGACGGGGTCGGACATTTCCCGCAGCGCCAGGCGGCCGACCAAGTCGGGCGGGAGCTTGTGGGGTTCTTGACGACCTAGAAAGCCCCGTCATGCCGGCGAAAGCCGGCATCCAGACTCTCCGGAGAATATGGGGCGCGAAGCGCGCAGCATGTGCTGGTTCCCGGATCGGCGCTCGCTATCGCTCGCTGGTCCGGGATGACAAGTAGGGTCTGTTGCGCCGATCCAGCGCTATAATCAGGGTTCAACAGGAAGGTCTTATGCCAGAAGCCGTCATTGTCTCCACCGCACGCACACCGATCGGCCGGGCGTTCCGCGGCGCCTTCAACCTGACCCATGGCGCCACCCTGGGCGGCCATGTCATCCGCCACGCCGTGGCACGCGCCGGCATCGAGCCGGGCGAGGTCGAGGACGTCATCATGGGCTGCGGCTTCCCCGAGGGGGCGACCGGGCACAACATCGCGCGCCAGGCGGCCCTGCGTGCCGGGCTGCCGGTGACGGCCGGCGCCATGACCCTCAACCGCTTCTGCAGCTCCGGCCTGCAGGCAATCAGCCTCGCCGCCCAGCGTGTCATTGTCGACGGTGCGCCGGTGGCCGTGGGCGGCGGCCTCGAATCGATCAGCCTGATCCAGAACCACGCCAACACCCATCGCTACAAGGACGAGTGGATGGTCGAGCACAAGCCCGACATCTACCTGCCGATGATCGACACCGCCGAGACCGTGGCCGTGCGTTACGGCATCGGCCGCGAGAGGCAGGACGAGTTCTCGCTCGAGAGCCAGCGCCGCACCGCCGCCGCCCAGCAGGCGGGACTGTTCAAGGATGAGATCGTGCCGCTCACGTCGGTCAAGCAGATGACCGACAAGGAGGGGACGCGCAGCTGGACCGAGGAGGTGACGCTCGCCCAGGACGAGGGCAACCGGCCGGATACGTCGCTTGACGGCCTGGCCAAGCTCAAGCCGGTGCGCGGCGACGGCAAATGCATCACTGCCGGCAACGCCAGCCAGCTCTCTGACGGCGCCTCGGCCGCGGTGGTGATGGAAGCGAAGCTCGCCGAGCGCCGCGGCCTCAAGCCGCTCGCCATCTACCGCGGCATGGTGGTGGCCGGCTGCGAGCCCGACGAGATGGGCATCGGCCCGGTCTTCGCCGTACCCAGGCTGCTGCAGCGCCACGGCCTCAAGGTCGAGGACATCGATCTGTGGGAGCTGAACGAGGCCTTCGCCGTGCAGGTCATCTATTGCCGCGACCGCCTGGGCATCCCCAACGAGCGCCTCAACGTCAACGGCGGCGCCATCTCGGTCGGGCACCCCTACGGCATGAGCGGGGCCCGCCTGGTCGGCCACGCGCTGCTCGAAGGCCGCCGCCGCAAGGCGAAGAAAGTCGTGGTCACGATGTGCGTGGGCGGTGGCATGGGTGTGGCCGGACTGTTCGAGATCGCCTGACGGACCGGGCCCGCTCGCGGCCCCGAAGATTTCTTCCGGCGATTTCAGCGGGCTGACCCGGGCGCCTCATCTTTAGACATTCCGGCTCTAGACAAACGGGCCTCCAACCCCCATCTCCCACCCCGTGAGGAGATGCCATGCCCGAACCCGTCCACAGCGCCGAGAGCCTGATCGCCCGCCTCAAGGAGATCGCCGTCCGCACCGGGCGGCGGAACATCCCCGAGCACGAGTTCCGCAAGGCGACCGGCATCTCGACCTATCACGTCGCCCGCGCGCTGGGCAGCTACAGCGCGCTGCGCGAGGCCGCCGGGCTCAAGCCGCCGCCTAACCGCAAATGGAACCGGGACGCGCTGCTGCGTTCCCTGCGCGATGCCTGCCTCAAGGCCGGCTTCATCCCGCCGGTCTCCCACATCGAGCGCTTCGGCACGCCGTGCAAGGCGAGCTACTACGCGCGCTGGGGCGACTGGCGTGGCACACGCCGCGCGCTGCGCGAATGGGTGGAGGTCAACGATCCGGGCTTCCCCTTCCTGGCCGAGCTGCCGGAGGAGCGCAGCGGCCCGAAGCGGCCGCCCAAGGCGTCCGGCGCCACTTTGGGAGCGCCCTTGCGCTACGGCCCGCTGATGTAGGAGCCGGTCAACGA
>VGEI01000050.1 GCA_016869415.1 Alphaproteobacteria bacterium | reverse complement strand
ACTGGCTACTTAAATCCGCGGAACAATTACCAAGTATAAACAGGGCCTTATGAGTTAACGCGGCCGTGTGGGCCGCGCCTTGGTGGCTGGCAGGCTGCGTCCTAGGCCAATCGCCTCATCTCCGAAGCGATCGCGCACGGCATCGATGGCTTTCTCGATGGCGGCTCGCTTCGCGCGCGGCTCGCCGAACAAGTCCCCCGCCTCCACCGCAGAAGCCTCAACAAGATCCGTCACGCCGGCTCCAATCAACCGATAGCGGATCGAGCGTGAGACGGTCTCGCGCGCGAGCAGCGGCTCGAGCACCCTGAAAATCTCGTCCGCCAGCTGCGTGGGTGCGGGCAGCTGCCGCCGGCGGGTCAGAATCTTGAACGAGGCCGTGCGCAGCTTCAGCACGACCGTGCGCCCGGCGATGTTGGCGCGCTTCAGGCGGCGCGAGACGGTCTCACACAACGGCCAGAGCTCGGCGCGCAGGGCTGCGCCGTCGGCAAGGTTCTGATCGAACGTCGTCTCGGCGGAGACTTGCTTGGACTCCCGCTCGGGCTCGACCGTCCGCTCATCGACGCCGCGCGCCAGCGCCGCGAGCCGCGCGCCATGCGCGCCGTAGCGCTGCGCCAGGGTCGCCGCTGGGGCACGCTGCAGATCGCCGATCAAGACAAAGCCGTCTGCCTCCAGGCTCTGGGCCAGTACACGGCCGACACCGGGGATAACACGCACCGGACGCGCCGCCAGATAGGCCTCCGCCTCGCCCCTGCCGGTTACGCCGAAGCCGCGCGGTTTGTCCATCTCCGAGGCCAGCTTGGCGAGGAACTTGTTATAGCTCAGACCGATCGACACGGTGATGGCGATCTCCTGTTCGATGCGGTGCGCGATTCGCGCCAGGATTGCCGCCGGGCTGGCGCGATGCAGCGCCTCGGTTCCTGTTAGATCCAGATACGCCTCGTCTAGCGATACCGGCTCGACCAGCGGCGTCGCTTCGAGGAAGATCGCCTGCACCTCGTGGCTGACCGCGGCATACTTCGCCATGTCGGGACGGATCACCGTGGCGTGCGGGCAGAGCTGGAGCGCTTTGAACATCGGCATGGCCGAGTGCACTCCGAAGCGCCGCGCGATGTAACAGGCGGTCGACACGACGCCGCGGCGCCCACCGCCGACGATCAGCGGCCTATCGGCCAGCGCCGGATTGTCGCGCTTCTCGATCGCGGCGTAAAACGCGTCGCAGTCGACGTGGGCAAGGGCCAAGCGCAACAACTCGGGATGCCGCACCACGCGCGGTGAGCCGCAGCGCCGGCAGGATCCTGCCTCCAGATCGGAGAATTCGCTGAGGCACTCCCGGCACAGCCCGGGCGCGCGGTCGTCCATCGCTCGACTCCCAGCCGATCGGCTAGGGAAGCTTATCAGCAGACCGCGTCTGGAAGAATGGTGCCCAGGGCCGGAATTGAACCAGCGACACTGCGATTTTCAGTCGCATGCTCTACCAACTGAGCTACCTGGGCCCATCGCCTTGTATGGGAATGTCCTGACGGACCCGCCGCTTATAGAGAAATCGCCCCGGGCTGTCCAGCGGCCGGGCCGGTCATTCCCGACGGGGTTCCGGGTCACCGGCATCTGGGTCCGAGGGCTCGTTGGCCGGGATGCGGTATCCCCCGGTCAACCAACGTCGAAGATCCTCGTCGGCGCAACGCCTCGAGCAGAACGGTTCGCTTCCGGCCAGGGGCGGGTGTCCGCAAACCGGGCATTTCCGCTTGCGTGCGCGCCGCTGGGGAAACATCACCAGCTTGTCGGTCATGTCATCTCACCGCTCATGACCGCGCGGGTTCGCGTACGGATGATCTCGAAAAGCCCGGCCCTGGTCCAACCCAGCAGCTGAACCGGCACCGGATCGGGTGCCAACGCGCGGCGAAGTGCAGCCTCGACGCGCCCACGGGTCGTCCGGGCCGGTGTCTTCAGGAAATCGACGACGATGACACCTCCTAGATCTCGCAGCCGTATCTGCCGCCCGATCTCGACAGCCGCCTCAAGGTTGGTAAGCAGGGCAGCGTCAGCTCCATTGACTGCCGAGGCGCTGTCGACATCGATCGCCGTGACTGCCGCCGCTGTCTCGACGTGCAGGCGCCCGCCCGAGGGCAGCGTCAGCTCGGTGAGCTGCGCCGAGGCCAGAATGTCGGCAATCCCGTGACGCTCGAAGAGCCGCGCGCCCTCCTCCGCCTCGACCGCCGGTGACAGCCCGAGGCGGGCGGCGGCGCGTTCCGCCATACGCGCGAGCGCCCGGTCGTCGAAGACGAAACGCGGCGCGGCGGCGAAGCGGCGCAGGAGACGGACCAGGCCGTCGCCGTCGTCGGCTATGCAGGCGGGCGGCTGTGCATTTTTCAAAGCGCCGGCGATCACCCTCCAGCGCCGGCGCAAGCTGGCGATCTCCGCGGCGACCGCCCTGGCATCCGCGCCCCAAGCCGCGGCGCGCACGACCAGCCCTTCGCCGGCCTGCTTACCGGCAGCGGCGGCCTCCTGCAGACGGCGGCGGGCGCCCTCGCCGTTCACCCGCCGGGAGACCGAAATGCCCTTGCCGCCGGGGATGAACACGACATAGCAACCCTCCAATGCCAGGCGCCGGGACACCCGCGCGCCCTTATCTCCGGCGGCTGTCTCGACGACCTGGACCGTCACGATACTGCCCTCGGATGGCACGTCCTTGTTCACATCGAGCAGCGCCGGCTTCTCAAGACCGAGATCGACGAACGCGCCGCGCAGCGCCGCTACATGCCGCAGCACACGGCCGACGTAGAGGCTTCCCGGCGCACCCTCCCGCCGGCGCGGTTCCTCCGCGAACTCCACCAGCTCGCCGCCGGCCACCGCCGCCGCACGCAGCGACGGGCCGGTGGATTCGATGAGAATCTCGTCGACCATGGCCGGCACTGTTGACGCGCGGCGCGCTCCTTGGCAAGGCTCGCGATGCGGCGGCTCTCTCGCGGCCGCTCCAGGCGGGGGTGCGTATGCTGAATGCCGCGATCTATGGGCTGGGACGCTGGGGACTGCGCCTCGTCGAATCCGTGCAGGGCAGCACGAAGATCCGCTTCACCCGCGGGATCTCCCGCGACCCGTCGGCGCGCCGTGACTTTGCCGAGAAGACCGGCATCTCCCTGACGTCCCGCTACGAGGACGTGCTTGCGGATACGGCAGTCGGCGCCGTGGTTCTGGCGACACCGCATTCGCAGCATCATCGGCAGACCGTGCAGGCTGCCGAGGCCGGCAAGCATGTCTTCGTCGAGAAGCCCTTCACCCTCACACGGGCCAGCGCCGAAAGCGCGGTCGCCGTCTGCCAGAGTGCGGGCGTCACCCTCGGGGTCGGCTTCAACCGCCGCTATGCGCCGTCGTTCCTCGATCTCATGCGGCGTCTCAAGGCGGGAGAAATCGGCGATGTCCTGCACATCGAAGGGCAGTTCTCCGGCGGCTCCGGCTACCAGCTGAAGCCGGGCGCGTGGCGTGCCGAGCGCAGTGAGAGTCCTGGCGGCGCCATGACCGCCCGCGGCGTGCATGCGCTCGACGCCATGATCCACATTGCCGGGCCCGCCGCCAGTGTCTTCGCCACCAGCATTCGCCGGAAGCTTTCCGTCGACATCGACGACACGACGTCGCTGATGTTGCGCTTCGCCGGAGGGGCAACCGGCTATCTCGGCAGCCTTCATGCCACCGCGGAGTTCTGGCGCATCCATGTCTTCGGCTCGGCCGGGTGGCTTGAGATGCGCGGCGACACCGAGCTGGTCCGGCGCGGCATGGAAGGTCCCGCGGCCAGCCATTCCTTCCCAGCGGTCGACAAGGAGCGGGCCGAGCTCGAGGCCTTCGCCGACGCGGTTGCCGCCCGGCAACCCTTCCTGATCCCGCCGGCGGACATCGTCAACGGTGTGGCCGTGCTGGAGGCCATGAGCGCCTCGATCGCCAGCGGTGCAGCGGCAGCGGTGCGCTAATCAGACGCCCATCCCCACACCCCGGAGCAACGATGCGGCGGTATGGAGATCGAGCCCGACGACATTGGTGTAGGAGCCGTTGAGGCTGCGCACGAACGCCGCCGCGCGTCCCTGGATGGCGTAGCCGCCGGCCTTGCCCTGCCATTCGCCTGCCGCGATGTAGCGCTCGATATCGGCGTCGGTCAGCCGCCGGAAACCGACCGAGGTCACCACGACGCGCTCGGCAATTCGACCGTTCGGGGCCAGGACGCAGATTCCGCCGTACACGCGATGCCGGCGCCCCGACAGGAGAGCAAGGCAGGCCCGCGCCTGTGGCTCTTCATCGGCCTTCGGCAGAATCCGGCGGCCGCAGGCCACGGCCGTGTCCGCGGCCAGGACGATAGCGCCGGGATTCGCAGCCGCGACACGAGCTGCTTTGGCCCGCGCCAGCCGCCCGACATGCGCCGCCGGCAACTCACGCGGCAACGGCGCTTCGTCGATCTCCGCCGCCACGACGCGCGGCTGCAGGCCGATCTGGGCCAGGAGATCGCGCCGCCTTGGCGAGGCGGAGGCCAGGATCAACTCGGCGGAAAAGGAGTCAGGCATCGAGGTCAACCCGGTGGTGCCGGGAAACGCTCCCGCAGACGTGCAGCGAGATAGTCGCGGACCTGGCGATACGAGGCAAGCCGCTGCTCGCGGCTGCCTTCGGCGATGGTCGGATCGAACGTCTGCCAGTACTCCACATCGCAAGCCATGATGCGGGTCATCTCGACGGCGCGGTGCTGTGCTTCGGGCGACAGCGTCACGATCACGTCGAAAGACGAGTCGGCCAGATCGTCGAACGTCTTTGCCCTATGGCCCCGCAAATCGATGCCGATCTCACTCATAACTTCCACTGCCAGGGGATCGACGGGCGCGGCGCGCAACCCCACCGAATCGACAAAGATGCGGCGGCCGTGGATGTGCTTCAACAGGGCCTCCGCCATGGGTGAGCGGATCGAGTTCATGGTGCAGGCGAACAGAACGCTTCCCGGCAAGGCCATGGCGGTCCCGCTCAGGCCCGGATGTGAAGCACGCAGATGAGGGTGAACAGGCGCCGGGCCGTATTGAAGTCGAGCTCGACCCGATCCTTCAGGCGGTCCCGCAGCAGCTCGGACCCCTCGTTGTGAAGAGAGCGGCGCCCCATGTCGAGCGCCTCGATCTGGCTGGGGCTAGAGCGCTTGATGGCTTCGTAGTAGGTCTCACAGACCGTGAAATAGTCTTTCACGACCGTGCGGAAGGCACTGAGCGCGATCTGGATCCGCTCGCACGGCGCGCCGTCCCGCGAGCGGACATCGAAGACCAGCCGGTTCTCCTCGATCCCGAGGTGAAGCTGGTACGGTCCCCGGTCGTCGCCCGCCAGGGCGAAGGAGTTTTCCTCGAGCAAATCGAAGATGGCGACCGCACGCTCATGCTCGACGTCCGGATTCCGGCGCACGACGGTGCGCTCGTCGAGCTCGATCTTGGCGATCCGCTGGCGTGACGGATCCATGCCCGCGACCCTAGCGGCGGGCCGGGAGGCGCACGGCGATCGAGCGCGCGTGCGCGTCGAGGCCTTCGGCCTCGGCGAGAGCAATCGTGGCAGGCCCCAGGCGCTGCAGGCCCCCTCGCTCGCTGCCGATGATCGATGTGCGCTTGAGGAAATCGTAGACCCCCAGGCCTGACGAGAATCGCGCGGTGCCTGACGTCGGCAGGACGTGATTCGGACCGGCCAGATAGTCACCGAGGGCTTCCGGGGTGAAGCGACCCAGGAAGATCGCCCCGGAATGACGGATACGCCTGGCCATCGCTTCGGGCTGCTCGACCGCCAGCTGCAGATGCTCGGGCGCCAGGCGATTGACCAAGGCAGGCGCCTCGGAAAGCCTGCCGACGACAATGATGGCCCCATGACGCCGCCAGCCCTCCCCGGCGATGGCAGCGCGCGGCAGAGTGGTGAGCTCAGCCTCGACGGCGGTGGCGACACTGTCAGCGAAAGCAGCATCGTCCGTGATGAGAAGCGACTGGGCTCCTCCGCCATGCTCGGCTTGGGCTAGTAGATCGGCAGCTATCCAGCGCGGATCGTTGCGCCGGTCAGCGACGATCACGACCTCGGACGGTCCGGCGATCATGTCGATGCCCACGGTGCCGAAGACCATGCGCTTGGCCGCGGCGACGTAGGCGTTCCCAGGGCCGGTAATCTTGTCGACGGCGGCAATCGTCGCCGTGCCATAAGCCAGGGCCGCGATCGCCTGCGCTCCGCCGACGCGATAAACCTCGTCGACCTTGGCGATCCTGGCGGCGGCGAGCACCAGCGGGTTAAGCCGGCCGTCGGGTGCAGGCACGGTCATCACCAGACGGCGCACGCCGGCCACCTTGGCCGGCACCGCGTTCATCAGGACCGAGCTCGGGTAGGCGGCAAGCCCGCCCGGCACGTAGAGACCGGCGCTGTCCACGGGCGTCCAACGCACACCCAGGCGCAAGCCGGCACGGTCGCGATACGACAGGGCCTTGGGCATCTGACGCCGGTGATAGTCGCGGATGCGATTGGCCGCGAGACGCAGTGCCGCCAGCGTCTTCCTGGGGACTAGCGCCACGGCAGCATCGATTTCCGGCGCCCCCACGCGCAGGTCCACAGCCTTTAAGGCGACGCGGTCGAATTGGTTCGTGTAGTGAAGCAGAGCCGAATCGCCGCGGCGGCGCACATCGCCGAGTATCGCTGTGACCACGCCATCGACATCCGCCGCCGTCTCTTCGCGCGCAGCGAGCAAGCCCGCGAAAGCCTCGGCGAAGTCCGGGCTGCGCGCATCTAAGCGCCGGGGGCCATCGGAGGCTGGAAACCGATCACGCGGCACGAGCGACCTCGGCAGCGACGCGCTCGATCCACGGCGCGACCTCGGCATGCCGCGTCTTCAGTGCCGCCCGGTTGACGATGAAGCGCGACGTCACGTCGGCGATGTGTTCGACCTCGACCAGCCCGTTTGCCTTGAGCGTGGCGCCGGTCGACACCAGGTCGACGATGCGTCTGCAGAGACCCAACGTCGGCGCCAGCTCGATGGCTCCGTTCAGCTTGATGCATTCGGCCTGCACGCCGCGGGCGGCAAAATGCTGCCGCGCGATGCGCGGATACTTGGTGGCGATGCGTATGTGGCTCCAGGTCCGCGGATCGTCGTGGCCCGCGAGTTCCACGGGCTCGGCTACCGAGATCCGGCATCTGCCGATCTCCAGGTCGAGCGGCGCATAGATCTCGGCGTAGTCGAATTCCATCAGCACGTCGTTGCCGGCGATACCCAGATGGGCTGCGCCGAAAGCAACGAATGTCGTGACGTCGAAACTGCGAGCGCGGATGATATCGAGGCCAGGGTGGCTCGTCGTGAACTGCAGCTTGCGCGTCTTGGGATCGTCGAACTCGGGCTCGGGCTCAACGCCGGCGCGGCGCAGCAGCGGCAAGACTTCGCCGAGGATACGGCCGTTCGGCAGGGCCAAGATGAGCTTGTCGTTCGCGGGCAAGGGAACAGAATCTCCGGAGGGCCGGCACGAGGAGCCGGCAGGAAGCAGTCAGGCGGCTTCGCCGGCAGGGTCGGGGTGGTGCGGCCGCCACTGGGTAGGCCAGGGCTCACCAATGTCACCGACCAGGCAGGAGATACGGTCGCCTTCTAGCCGGATCGCCGCGTCGCCGGCGAACAGGAGTACGACCGCCTTGCCGCTACCGTCGGGGCTGGTCTCGACCTCCATGGTCAGGAGTTCGAGGATCTGCCCGCGATTGCGCTGGTCGAAACCGCGGCGGCGCACCTGGTTCACGTTGTCAAAACAGATGGCACAATTGACGCGCTCGTAGCTCGAGCAGGCACCGGCGAGGGCGGGATCGTAGGCAGGTGTCGCCGCGGTGGGCACGAACGGCATGTCTGCCGTCTCGTTGCAATTCTCCCAGCGAAAGCGGTTCGCCACCAGGAGGAAGCGCCTGTTCGCCGGCACGAACTCGCAGTCCGACAGCGGGATCAGCGCGTCCTGCAGGCAGGCTGCAATGATCCGAAGATCCTCGGCATCCTCGGCCCGCAGCTTCAGCCCACCCGAATTCCGCTCGTTGGTCACGCCGCCGCCTCCTTGACCCGCTCGATCTCCGCTCCGCACGCGGCTAGTTTCTCCTCCAGCCGCTCGTAGCCTCGGTCGAGGTGATAGACCCGGTTCACCAGCGTCTCTCCCTCGGCCACCAACCCGGCCAAGACTAGGCTTACCGAAGCCCGCAGGTCTGTCGCCATGACCGGGGCGCCGGTCAACCGCGGGACACCGCGCACCATGGCGGAAGCGCCATGTAGATTTATGTTGGCGCCCATCCGCCGCAACTCCGGCACGTGCATAAACCGGTTCTCGAAGATCGTTTCGGTGATCATCGACGCGCCTTCGGCCGTGGTCAACAGGGCCATGATCTGGGCCTGCAAGTCGGTCGGAAACCCAGGAAACGGCTCGGTCATCACGTCGGTGCCACGTAGAGCACCGGCGATACGCCGTATCATAATACCGCTCTTGGTTGGCGTGACCGTGGCGCCGGCCTGCCGGATGATCTCAAGCGCGGCGTGCATCAGTTCCGGTCTAGCCCCGGCCAACTCAACCTCGCCCCCCGCAATCGCCGCCGCCATGGCGTATGTCCCGGCCTCGATCCGGTCGGGCACGATATCGTGCCGCGTGCCGGATAGGCTCCTCGCGCCCTGAATTCGCAGGGTGTCGCTTCCCACCCCCTCGATCCGCGCCCCCATGGCCTGCAGGCAGACGGCAAGGTCGGTGACCTCCGGCTCACGCGCGGCGTTGGCTAGAACCGTCTCACCGCCGGCCAGTGTGGCAGCCATGAGCAGGTTCTCGGTGGCTCCGACCGAGACGGAAGGGAAGACGATCTCGGCACCGCTCAGGCCGTTCGGCGCCTCCGCGTCGATATAACCCTCCTTCAGCTCGATTCTCGCCCCCAACTGCTGCAAGCCCTTGAGGTGCAGGTCGACCGGGCGCGTGCCGATGGCGCAGCCCCCGGGAAGCGAGACCCGAGCCTTGCCCGCCCGCGCCAGCAACGGACCCAGCACCAGGATCGAGGCTCGCATCTTGCGCACCAGATCGTAGGGCGCTGTGGTGTTGGAAATACGCTTGGCGGTCAGTGACAGCACTCGTCCAGTGTGGCCGCCATTGGGCGAATGCCCGTCCATACGCAGATCCACCCCGTGCTGTGCCAGCAGATTGGCGAGAGTGGTGATGTCCGCTAGATGCGGCAGATTGGCGAGTGTCAACGTGCCTTCCGTCAGCAGCGAGGCCGTCATCAGCGGAAGAGCAGCGTTCTTCGCGCCGCCAATGGGAATTGTGCCGCGCAACGGCTTACCGCCGCGGATGCGAATCTTGTCCATAGCGCCCTAGTTCGTCGTCCGACCCGTCCCGCCCACGCCGTCAGATACCGAGAAATCGTAGCGGAAGTCTAGGAATTCGGTGGCCCGAGCATGGCAGGCAGGGCTTTCTCAAAACGACGAGCCGGGCTCTTGCAGGAACGTCAATTCCTCGGCCGTGGAGGTCCGTCCCAACAGGGCATTGCGATGCGGGAAGCGCCCGAAGCGGATGACGATGTCGTGGTGGCGGATGGCGTAGTCGATGGCCTCGTCGCGCCACGACACCGGGGGCAATGTCTTGAACAGCGCCACCGAGCGGATCTGGTCGTCCAGATCCTCGCTGTGCTCGAACGGCAAGTAGACGAAGATGCGCTCAACCGGAGAGAGCACCTTGTCGAGCCCCATGCCCACGGCAAGTCGCGCCACGGCCCGCGCCTTGGCGTCATAGGCGTACGCCTGGGCCTCGCCCCGGAAGATGTTCCGCGGGAACTGGTCGAGCAGGAGGAGGAGCGCAAGCACGCCATCGGCTGTGCCGGACAGGTTGTCGAGCCGCCCGCGGCCAGCCTCGAGCACGGAGTCGTAGAACTGCTCGCGCACCGCGGCGTCGAAGGCCGGGTCCTTCTCGAACCATACTTTGCGCAGCGAGCCGCGCTCTGGATCTCCCAGCGCACCGAACCAGAATTCCAGCAGGCGGCGAACCAGATAGAGAGTCCTCCGTCATCGGCCCTGCTTGGCCCGGTCCGCTGCCGACGATGCCGCCTGCAGCCGCTCCCGCGTCTTGCGGCGGCGTAAGTTCTCGCGCAAGGCCGCTGCCCGGCGCTGGCCTCGCCGTTCTGCCTCGGTTCGTTCGCTGCTGGTTTGTGGGGGTTGCCCCGATTCCGCCCGGTCCATGTAGACCATTGTTGCCCAAGGCCGGGGCGCCCTCAATCGATTAGAAGCGATTGAGCGGAATCTTGAGATAAGCGGTTCCGTTTGATTCGGGGGCCGGCAGGCGCCCGGCCCTAATATTGACCTGGACCGACGGCAGCAGCAGGGCGGGCATCTCCAGGGTCTTGTCCCGCTCCCGCCGGAACTCTGCGAAGGCCTCCTCGCTCGTGCCGTCCTTGATATGCAGATTGGCCCGGCGATGCTCGGCCACCGTCGACTCATAGGCCAGGGCCCGGCCTCCAGGCTGATAGTCGTGGCAGACGAAGATTCGAGTTTCCGCCGGCAGCGACAGGATGCGGCGGATGGAGCGGTAGAGCTGACGGGCATCGCCGCCGGGAAAGTCGGCCCGGGCGGTTCCGTAATCGGGCATGAACAGCGTATCGCCGACGAAGGCGCAGGCCGGCCCTTCCGGCCCCTGCACCAGATATGTGACGCAGGCCGGCGTGTGACCCGGCGTATGCCACACCGTGACCGCCAGCGAGCCGATCGTGAAGCGCTCGCCCTCGGCGAACAGGCGGTCGAACTGCGAGCCGTCGGCGCGGAAATCCGGATCGAGGTTGAGCAAGCGCTTCCATGTCTGCTGGACCTCGGAGACGAAGGCCCCGATGGCGATCCGGCCCCCGAGTTTCTGCTTGAGGTAGGGTGCAGCCGACAGATGGTCGGCATGCGTATGGGTTTCGAGGATCCATTCGACCGTCAGGCCGGCGGTTGCCTCGATCAGGCGCTCCGCCGAGGCAGTGCCGGTGCGCGCCGCCTTGGGGTCATAGTCGAGAACGGGGTCGATGACCGCCGCAACCCGAGTCGCCGGATCGGCGACGACATACGACATCGTGCTGGACGCCGTATCGAAGAGACCGCGGATATGCGGCGAGCGCGGCGACATGACCTTACAACCCCGGTCTTGAATATATATTATCGATATCTAATATAATGAGCACATCGGATCGCACAAGTAACGAGGATGCCACTATGGCCGCTATCAAGCCTCAAGCCCTCGACGCCGTAACTGCCAAAGCCTGGCTCGATCAAGGCGATACCCTGCTCCTCGACGTCCGCGAGCCCGGCGAGTATGCACGAGAGCATATTCCAGGTGCACGGCTGCAGCCGCTGTCCGCGCTCAATCCTGCCAATCTGAACCTCGGCGGTGCCTGTCGTATTATTGTTCATTGCGCCTCCGGAATGCGCTCGGCCAAGGCCGCCGAACAGCTGCACGCCGCCGGGATTGCACCGGTTGCACACCTCGCCGGCGGTTTGCCGGCGTGGCGCGCGGCCGGCTACGAAGTCGTTGTCGACCGCAAGGCGCCGCTGCCGATCATGCGGCAGGTGCAGATCGTCGCCGGCACGCTGATCCTGCTCGGGGTAGGCTTGGGCGCCTCGATACACCCTGCCTTCTATGGCCTTGCCGGCTTTGTCGGAGCCGGCCTGTTGATGGCCGGAGTCACAGGGTGGTGCGGCATGGCGATGCTGCTCGGCCGCCTTCCCTACAATCGGCGGCCCTGACGGCTTGCGCTTTGAAGGCCGCTCCGCGCAACATGCGGCGGGACGTCCGTTGAGGGAACTGTGGGACAACAGCCAGCGCAGCTACTCGTCTGGACCGATGTCGACCCGGCATTCGAGGCCGACTTCAATCGCTGGTATGACCGTGAGCACATGGCCGAGCGCGTGGCGCTGCCTGGTTTCCGCTGGGCACGCCGTTACTGCGCCGCCAAGGGCAAGCGCTATCTCGCTCTCTACCGCACCGACAGTCTCGAAGCCTTCACCTCACCGGCGTATGTCGAGGCATTCGCGCATCAGACCGCGTGGTCGAAGCAGAACCTGGCGCGCATGGTCGACCCCATGCGCCGCGTCGGTCCGATCACCTTCGAACGGGGTCAGGGTACCGGCGGCGCAATCGGCCTCATCCTGCTTGCGCCCGGCAAGACAGGCTTGCAAGCCGTCGAGCGAGTGATCGACAAGGCGACAAGCATCGACGGCATACTCGGCGGGCACCTGCTCGTCCCCGACACGGCGCTGTCCACGCCGCTACCCAACGAAAACCAGACAGCACGAATTCTCGCACCCGCGCTGGTCATCGAGGCGACCGGTACCGGCCCGGCGGAGCGCGCGACCGCTATAGTGGCGCGCGAGCTCACGAACGCCACGGTCGAGACGGCGGCATTATCTCTGATGTGGGAACTGGCCGCTTCCTGATCTCAGGCCACGGCGGCCGGCGGCGTGCCGGGTGCATTGGGGGAACGGCCCAGGACCCGGTTGGCCGGGAAGCGCACGATCACAGCGGTGCCGTCTTGGCGCCGGTTGACGATCTCAAGCAAGCCGCCGTGCAGCTCGGCCAAGCCCTTCGAGATCGGCAGGCCCAGCCCTGTCCCTTCGTAGGCATGGGCAATACCCGTGTCGAGCTGCTGGAACGGCATGAGGATCCGCTTGATGTCCGCGTCGGAGAGCCGTGTGCCGCTGTTGACTACAGCCAACGATAGACCCGTCTGGGGTGACGCACTGGCCTCGATGGTGACCCGTCCACCGGCCGGAGTGAACTTCACCGCATTGCTCAGCAGGTTGATCATGATCTGACGGACACGGCGACGATCCGCCTGGATGGTGATCTCTTCCGGCGCATTGATGCTGAGCGTGAGATTGGCGGCGCGTGCCCGCTCCTCGATGAGCTTGAGGCTCTTGTCGAGCTCCTCGCGCAACAGCACCCGCTCCTCGACCAGCTCGGTCATCCCGGCTTCTATGCGCTCGAGATCCAGCAAGTCGTTGACCAGCGCCAGCTGATGGGCGGCGCTGTGCCGGATATCGGCCAGGTATTCTTTCTGCTTGGCGTTGACCGCGCCCCAATAGCCGCGCTCGAGCATTTCCGAGAAGCCAAGAATGGCATTGAGAGGTGTACGAAGCTCATGGCTCATGCTGGCTACGAAGGCGCTCTTGATCCGGGTCGCCGCTTCCGCCCTGTCTCGCTCGCGCAGCAGCGCCGTCATGCGATCGCTGCGCCGCCGCAGGAAGCCGACCATGACGGCAACCGCCGGCGTGCTGACCAGCAGCACCAACATGCGCGCGAAATTGTCGGGCGTGAAGGTGAAGGGGGCGCCGGGCTTCGAGAAGAAGAGTGCCGCGTAGACCAGGGTAATACCCGCACTGGTCAGGCCCGGAACCATGCCGCCGTGGAACGCCGCGAACACGACAGCGGTGAAATAGATCACGGCGGGATTAGGGATAGCGAAGAGCCAGCGAGTGCTGGCTTCGATGGCAAGCAGGACGAGAAGCGTCAGGGCAGGTCCCAGCAGAAGACGATAGGCGGTCGAGCGTTCCCCCGCGCTCGCAGAAACGCTTGGCCATGTCGGGCCGTTGATCATGATGCCTCTAGGATAGGCTCCACTTCTTGGGAAACCCAGCACTAATGCGGTATCCCCGACACGGCGTCCAACCGAGCCGGGGGTCCGGGGTCGCCGGTTTTCCCTTCTAATTCGCGATCCCGCAGGCGATGGGGGAGGAGGCGATGCGCACCAAGCAGGTCGTCGGCACCGAGA
>VGEI01000049.1 GCA_016869415.1 Alphaproteobacteria bacterium | reverse complement strand
AGCGACAGTTCGATTGCCACCACACGTAACCCGCCCGCCGCCCTGGGCGAGGTGCGTCGCGCCATTGACCGTTTTCGGCGCGGCGATCCGGTGGTGATCCAGCACCGGGGCAGCCGCGTAATAGCTCTTGCTGCCGAGACCCTCGCCGAGCCGGCCCTGGCCGAGGCTCAGGCGCTCGCTCCTGAGCTGCTGCTGGTCACGACCGGCTACCGCGCTTCGGCGCTGGGGCTCGGCGCGTCGACGTCGCAGGCCGCACTCATCCGCCTGCCGCGCCGGCCGACCTTGGCGCAGATTCGGGCGGTGACCGATCCCACCACTCTCTCGGGGCAGCTTTCGCCCATCGGCACGGTGCAGGCGGAGGACGAGGCGCAGCGGCCCTTCGTCGCCGCTTCCATCGTGCTGGCCAAGCTGGCGGGCCTGATGCCCGCCTCGGTGATTGCCGGCATCGCGGGGCCGGCGCCAGGCATACCGGCGGTCACCAGCGAGGATGTCATCGATTTCAGCCAGAGCTCGGCGCGTTGGCTCGACCGCGTCGCCGAGGCGCGCATGCCGCTGGCCGGGGCTGAGAACGCGCGCATCGTCGCCTTCCGTCCCTACGACGGCGGGCCGGAGGCGCTGGCCATCGTCATCGGCGAGTACGATGCAGCGCAGCCGGTGCTGACCCGCATCCATTCGGCCTGCTTCACCGGCGACCTGCTCGGCAGCTTGCGCTGCGACTGCGGCGACCAGCTGCGCGGCGCCATCGAGGTGATCGCTGCTTCCGGGGCGGGAGTGGTCGTCTACCTGCCGCAGGAAGGGCGCGGCATCGGCCTGGTCAACAAACTGCGTGCCTACGCGCTGCAGGATGCCGGCCTCGACACGTTCGACGCCAACCAGCGCCTGGGCTTCCTGCCCGACGAGCGCACCTACGCCATGGCCGGGGAGATCTTGCGTCAGCTCGGCATCAGCCGCATCCGGCTGCTCACCAACAATCCGGAGAAGATCGACGCCATCGCTTCGCTCGGCTGCGAGGTGGTGGAGCGGGTGCCGCTGGCCTTCGACGCCAATCCGCATAACTTGAACTACCTGCTGGCCAAGGCAAGGCGCAGCTCGCACAACTTCTGATAAACACCCGCGCGGCGGGTTTCATTCCACGCGCAAACGCGCCAGCGTTTGTCGCGCTAGCGCGCCAGCGATCGCCTTCGATCGCGTCGCGCGCTTCTTCTCCCTAGCCCCCTCCGCCCGTTCCGAACCCCTCTCCGTCCTCCAAGGGGGGAGAGGGCGCGTGCTCCGCGAAACGCGAAGCGTTTGCGCGGTAGCGAGCGGGTGAGGTGGGTTCCGGCGGAAAGACACCTCACCCTCCCATCGCTTTCGCGATGGGCCCCGCCCTCTCCCCACTTCGTGCGGAGAGGGTCACTCGAATCCGCCGCTACCCCGTCAGCATCCTGAGCAGCACGCGGTCCCGCCGCACGAAATGGTGATAGAGCGCCGCGGCGACGTGCAGCGAGGCCAGCCCGGCGAGGGCGAGCCCCGTCATCCGGTGCCAGTGCAGCAGCTGGTCCGACAGCGCGCGGTCAGCGGTGACGAGCGGCGGCAGGTCGAACAGGCCGAAGAACGGTACGGGGGCCGGATAGGCCGAGGTGCCGGCCCAACCAAGCAGCGGCTGGAGGATGAGCAGCGCGTAAAGCGCCCAGTGCGTGGCCTCAGCCGCCAGGCGCTGCAGCGGTGGGATGTCGTCGGGCAGCGGCGGCGGCCGGTGGGTCAGGCGGTAGGCCAGCCGGACGACGACCAGCAGCAGGATCAGCGCACCGATGGATTTATGCGCGTTGTAGAGGACGCCCTGCAGCCTGCCGCCCGCCTCGTTGGCGATGACCAGGCCGAGCGGCAGCATGACCAGCACCAGCGCGGCGGTCAGCCAGTGCAGCACGCGCGCCAGCTGCGTGTAGCCGGCGGCGTGCTGTCCTGGCTCCATCACGTGCCGCTCGCGGAAGCGGGCTAGGCCACCTTCACCTTGAGGTGCGGGAACATGGCGTTGCGCGCCTCGTCGTCCATCTCGGTCTTGAACTTGTGCTTGTCCTTGAGCGCCACCGCGCGCTGCGCGGCCGGCCGGGCACTGATCTCGTCGACCAGGCGCTTCAGGTTCGGGAACTGGGCCCAGGCCCCTTCGCCAAGCACGTTGGGGATGAGCCGCGCCCAGCCCCAGACATTCATGTCGACGATGGTGTAGGTGTCGCCCAGCATGTATTTCCGTTTGCTCAGGCGCTCGTCGAGGATGGCGAAATGGCGCTGCGCCTCGAAGGCGTAGCGGTTGATGGCGTAGGGCAGCTTTTCCGGCGCGTAGACCCGGAAATGCACGGACTGGCCCGAATAGGGGCCGACGCCCGAGGCCACGAACATCAGCCAGGAGAGCAGCTCGCCTCTAGCCTTGGGCGTGTTCTCGGGCAGGAACTTGCCGGTTTTCTCGGCGAGATAGAGCAGGATGGCGCTGCTGTCGAACACGGTCGCGTCGCCGTCGACGATGGCCGGCACCTTGGCGTTCGGGTTGATCTTGAGATACTCGGGCCTGTGCTGCTCCCCTTTGCGTGTGTCCACCGGGATGGCCTCGTAGGGAAGGCCGGCTTCCTCGAGGAAGAGCGCGACCTTGGTCGGGTTGGGCGCGCCGCTGAAATAGAACTTGAGCATGGTTTGGGTCCTTGGTTTGGGCTGGCTCGATGTCCGGATGTTACCTCACCGCGAACGGCGAGTTGAAGGGCCGGCCGAAGGGCACGCCGCCGGCCACGGTCTGCGCCGGCTTGATGTGCACGCGGCCCTGACGGGTATTGTTGCGCGTGTCGACGAACGACACGGGGCCTTCGACCACGTCGAGCAGAGTCAGGTCGGCGGGGGCGCCCACCTGCAGGGTGCCGAGCTTCGCCTGGCGGCCGATCGTCTTGGCGGGATTGGACGTCGCCATGGCGATGATCTGCTCCAGACTGAAACCCAGATTGAGGAACTTGCTCATCACCCAGGTGAGGAACGGCATGCCCGGCGTGTTGCCGGAGAAGACGTGGATGTCGGAGGAGATGGTGTCGGGCGGGGCGCCCTGCTGGATGGCTGCTTCGGCGATGGTGTAGTCGAAGCTGCCGCCGCCATGGCCGACATCGAAGATCACGCCGCGCTGCTTGGCAGCGAGGGCCGCGGGCAGGAGGCGGCCCTCCTGCACGATGTTGGTACCCTGGCCGGCATTGTTGGGCGCACCCGAGTAGCAATGCGTGAGGATGTCGCCGGGGCGCAGCTTGTCCAGCACCTCGGACATCATGGCTTGCGTCTGCACGCCGCCGATATGGCACATCACCTTGCCACCCGTGCCGGCAATCTCGCAGGCGCGGATGGCGCGCTTGAGCGGCTCCAGCCCGTGCGCCGCGATGACGTTTTCCGACATGCGCACCTTGACGCCGAGGCACATGTCCTGGTTCTCGGCCAGCGCCTTGGCCGCGGTCTCGACCTGGGCGTAGTTGATGTTGAACAGCTCGGGCACCGGAAAACCGGTCAGGCCCATATTGGCGATATGCACGAAGGCGTACATGCGCGTGCGCGTCTGGGCCACGATGTGGCGGCGGAAGACGGCGAGGTTGTTGGCCCCGGCGTCGCCGGCCGAGACCACCGTCGTCGTACCCTGGTGGGGGACGAGCTCGTCGGCGGGAATGCCGATGGCCGAGCCGTAGGGGAAGACATGGGCGTGCAGGTCGATGAGGCCGGGTGTGACGGTCCTGCCGCGCGCATCGAGCAGGCGCAGCGCCCGCTCGGCCGGGATGTCGGCCTCTAGCGCCTCAATGGCGCCGAAGCGGATACCGATATCGCGCGCCGCCTTGAGGTTCTGCGAGGGGTCGAGCACCTCGCCGCCCTTGACCACCAGATCGAACTTGTCGTTCGGGCCCATGGCGGCCCATGCAGGCGAGAAGGGGGCCGGCGTCAACGCCGTTGATGCCGCGAGGGCGGCGGTGCCCGTCAGGAACTGGCGGCGAGTGGTGCTGAGCATTGCGGCTCCTCCGGGATCTTGTGATTGGCCGGGACTCTAGCCGGTCGGGCAGGGCCGGGGAAGAAAGCGGCGCCGCTTGGACCCGCGTGGGCGGTTGATGGTTGTGGGCAGCGCACCTCGTCAGAGTCTCTGCGCCTCTAAGGCATCTCGGATCGCCTTGATCGCCGCGTCCACCACCGCGCCGCGCCCGCCCAGCGTCCACCCCAGGCGCACATACTGGCGGGGGAGCCACTTCAGATCAGCCACCATGGCATTGAAGACGGCGTGCGCGCGCCTGTCGATCGGCGCGCGCAGGGTTTCCGCGTCCAGCCTGCCTGCCGGCCAGGCGGGCGGCTGCTGCGTTTCCCTTGCACTGCCGACCAGGGGAACGATCGGCAGATGCGTTCCCGCCTTGGCATCGGGGATGGCCCAAGCCTGACGCTGTGCCGCCGTCCAGCTGTCAAACAGCTTGTTGGCTTCGGGCAGGGAGAAATGCTGGCGCAGGAAGTGCTGGCAGTTCCGCCGCCCGAGAAGATAGTCGTGGACGCGGAACTCCTGGTGGAAGAATCCCAGGAAGCCGCCGAGGCCGCCGGAGGCGCAGGGATGCTGCCCGGGTGCGTTGCCGTCCCGGCTCGGGGCGATCAGGAAGCGGCTGTAGACATTCTCCATGTGCGCCAGCGCCAGATCCGCCGGCTTGAAGCGGCACTGATTCTTCCAAGCGCCGGTCAACGGGCCGATCACCTTGAGAGGTGCGAGATCGCCAGCCGGCCCGGGGGAGACGTCGTCGACGAAGGGATCGATCATCAGGAGGGCACGCTTCGCCTCCTTGCCGTCGCGCGGATTGCGGCCGAGCTTGCCCGCCAGGGTTTCGCGCGCCATCTCAAGCGGCTCGTTGTCGATGATGCCGCCATCGACAGAGAGATAGTCGTAGGGATCCGGCGGCATCGGGTTCGGCCAGGCAGGCGGGACGGCGAGAAGCTGACTGACGCCGTGGACGGGATGGTCGGTCCCGTCGCCGGGCAGGACGAAGCTGCGCGCGGCCAGCCCGGCATGCGTAGGCCGGCTGAGCACCCGGGGCCGGAGAAACAGCGGGAAGGCGCCGGAGGCGAGGGCTGCGGTGCCGAACTTGGCCCAGGCGTCGGTGGCGGCCGAGTTCGGCCGGGCCAGCGGCGTCCAGTCGGGCGGGCTGACCGGGGGTTGGCTGTCCGCCGAGACGAGGAAGGAGGCGTTGTCGCCGTGCAGGGCCATGGCGTGGCCGGCACCTGCACTACCGGCCATGCCAATGCGATAGGGAATGCCCTTGAGATTGCCCACCGACAGCCGGATGGCCAAAGGATTGGCCACCTAGCGGCGCGTCTTCGCCTCGCCGCTCGTATTCAGGACTGCGCTGACGATGGCGAGCAGCCTGTCGGAGTTGAGGAACGAGCGAAGCGGCTGCCCCTTGTCGATATCGGCCGTGTCGAGCAGGTACGAGATGTCGATGTCCTTGACCCAGGACTGAAAGAACGGATTGCTGGCCGTCGTGTAGTTGCCGGCATGCACCGGCGTGTGCTTGTAAGCGAGCGCCGTGCCGGCGATGGCGGCGCACATGCTGCCGGCGGAGGCGCCGGCGATCGCCTTGAGCTGAACGTCGTGCGGCGGTACGTCCTGGCCTGAGGCTTTCGCGTCCTCCCATTGATCCAGGGCCTCGATCAGGAAGTCGAGCGCGCCCCCGGTGTAGGCGCCGGCCGAGATCGCTCCGGCCATGACCAGACCGACCTCGAATGGCTGCTGCGTCATCGGGGCCTCCGAAAAACGGCGTCGCCCGCAGAGGCCGGGCGGTTGACAACCTTAGAACGAATATCGTGTCGGCACTACACCGGACTTCACTTGCGCCGCGGACGGCTGTGGAAAACCGGGTGGCGAGCGGCGTCATGCGGCCCGTTGACTCTGTCGGACGGCCGTCCTAGTTTCCTAGGACGGCCGTCCAAGCGAAGGGGCAACGGATCGTGAGCAGCGGCAGCAAGGAAGCGGGGACGCGCCAGCGCATCGTCGAGGCGGCCGACCGGCTGTTCTACCGCCAGGGCTACGAGCACACCTCGTTCTCGGACATCGCCGATGCGGTGCAGATCTCGCGCGGCAATTTCTACTATCACTTCCGCAGCAAGGACGAGATCCTCGACGCGGTGATCGCGGCGCGGCTCGCGGCGACCGGGGAGATGCTGGCGGGCTGGGAGCGCGCCGCCGACCCGGCCGCGCGCCTGCGCAGCTTCATCCATCTGCTCTTCGTCAACCGCCTGAGCATCAAGGCCCATGGCTGCCCGGTCGGCACGCTGTGCGGCGAGCTGGCCAAGCTCGATCATCCGGCGCGCCAGGAGGCGAACGAGCTGTTCACCCTGTTCCGCGCCTGGCTGGCCCGCGAGTTCGCGCGGCTGGGCCGCGGCCGGGAGGCCGACGGGCTGGCCCTGCATCTGCTGGCCTTGAGCCAGGGGGTCGCCACGCTGGCCCATGCCTTCGACGACGAGGCGCTGATCCGCCGGCAGGTGCGGCTGATCGAGGCCTGGCTGGACGAACAGTGCCGGGCCGGTGCGAGGGAGAAGCAATCCGCATGAGCGACACGGTCCCGGGACCCGACGGCAGGCCGCGTTGCCGCTGGCACGCCGCCGCCCCCGACTTCCTCGTCTACCACGACAGCGAATGGGGCTTCCCGGTCGGCGACGAGCGCCGGCTGTTCGAGAAGCTCAGCCTCGAGGGCTTCCAGTCCGGCCTGAGCTGGCGCACCATCCTGGCCAAGCGCGAGAATTTCCGCGCGGCCTTCCACGATTTCGACATCGAGCGTGTCGCGCGCTTCGGCGCACGCGACGTGGCGCGGCTCTTGAAGAGCGAGGGCATTATCCGCCACCGCGGCAAGATCGAGGCGGTGATCAACAATGCGCAAAGGGCGCGCGAGATGATCGCCCGCGAGGGCTCGCTTGCCGCCTTTCTCTGGCGCTACGAGCCCGAGGCGCTGCCCCGGCCGCAGACGGTGTCGACCTCCGCCGAGTCCGTGGCGCTGTCGAAGGAGCTCAAGAAACGGGGCTGGCGCTTCGTCGGGCCGACCACGGTCTACGCCTTCATGCAGGCCATGGGCCTGGTCAACGACCACGCCACGGGCTGCATCGTGCGCGCCAAAGTCGAGGCGGCGCGCCGCGCCTTTCGCCGCCCCGGCTGAACCGTTACACTCGCCGCCGGTTTTCCCCGCGCGAGTCCTGCCATGCCCGAGCAGCCCATCCCCAACGACATCGCTAAGCTGGGCTTCGAGGAGGCCCTGCAGCAGCTGGAGGAGATCGTCCGTGGGCTGGAGTCGGGAAAGGGCAAGCTGGACGAGGCGATAAAATCGTATGAGCGCGGGGCGTTTTTGAAGCGGCACTGCGAGTCCAAGCTGCGCGAGGCGCAGATGCGCATCGACAAGATCGTGGTCGGCGCCGACGGCAGCGTGAAGACGGCGCCGGCCGACCTTTGAGCCCCCGGTTGCAAGCCGCCCTGGCTGCAGCGGCGCGGGAGATCGAAGCCGCCCTCGACAGCCACCTGCCGCTGCCCGACGGGCCCGAGCGCCGGGTGGTCGAGGCCATGCGCTACGCCGCGCTCGACGGCGGCAAGCGCCTGCGGCCGTTCCTGGTGCTGCAAAGCGCCGCGCTCTTCTCCGTCTCGCACAGCTCCGCGCTGCGTGCCGCCTGCGCCGTCGAGATGGTTCACTGCTACAGCCTCGTGCACGACGACCTCCCTGCGATGGACGATGACGACACCCGCCGGGGCAAGGCGACGACGCACCGGAAATTCGACGAAGCCACGGCGATTCTGGCGGGGGATGCACTGCTTACGCGGGCCTTCGAGATCCTGGCGCGTCCGGCGACGCATGGCGACGCGCAGGTGCGCGCCGAGCTGGTGCTGGCGCTGGCCGAGGCCTCGGGCGCGCAGGGCATGGTCGGCGGCCAGATGCTCGACCTGATCGCCGAGAAAGCCACGCTCGATCTCGGCGAGATCACCCGCCTGCAGCGCCTGAAGACCGGCGCCATCATCGCTTTCGCCGCCGAGGCGGGGGCCATCCTGGGCAAGGCAGCACCCCAGGCGCGTCAGGCCCTCCATGCCTATGCCCACGATCTGGGGCTGGCCTTTCAGATCGCCGACGATCTGTTGGATGTCGAGGGCACGGCCGCGGAAGTCGGCAAGAAGACGGGCAAGGACGCGGCGCGCGGCAAGGCCACCTTCGTCTGGCTGCTGGGCGTCGAGCGGGCCCGCGCGCAGGCGCGGCTGCTGGCCGAGCAGGCCGCCAAGCACCTTGATTTATTTGCCGGGAAAGCCGACCTTCTGGCCGAAGTGGCGCGCTGGGTCGTCGACCGGCGCAGTTAGTCAAGCAGCTGAAACGACAAGCTTATTCATGACCCAAGCGATCGGCCATAACTCGGGAGCCAGCCCGCTGCTCGACCGCGTTGCCGAGCGTCCGGCGGCCGTGCGCGAGCTCACCGTCGACGAGCTCAAGCAGCTGGCCGGCGAGGTCCGCCGTGAGACCATCGACGCGGTCAGCCGCACCGGCGGGCATCTCGGCGCCGGGCTCGGCGTGGTCGAGCTCACCGTCGCCCTCCACCATGTCTTCGACACGCCGTCGGACCGCCTGGTCTGGGATGTCGGCCACCAGGCCTACCCGCACAAGATCCTCACCGGCCGCCGGGCGCGTATCCGCTCGCTTAGACAGGGCGACGGCCTCTCCGGCTTCACCCGCCGCGCCGAATCCGAGTACGACCCCTTCGGCGCCGCCCATTCCTCGACCTCGATCTCGGCAGCCCTCGGCATGGCCGTGGCCCGCGACTACAGCGGCCGCAAGAACAACTGCATCGCGGTGATCGGCGACGGCGCCATGTCCGCCGGCATGGCCTACGAGGCGATGAACAACGCCGGGGCGCTGGACACCCGCCTGATCGTCATCCTCAACGACAACGACATGTCGATCGCCCCGCCGGTGGGCGCCATGTCCGCCTACCTCGCGCGGCTGATCTCCTCCAAATCCTATCGCGGCCTGCGCCACTTCGCCCGCGACGTCGCCGCCAAGTTCCCCAGGCTGATCAAGGACGCGGCCGAGCGCGCCGAGGAATTCGCCAGAGGCATGGTCACCGGCGGCACGCTGTTCGAGGAGCTCGGCTTCTATTACATCGGCCCGATCGATGGCCACAATATCGACCACCTGCTGCCCATCCTGCGTAACGTCAGGGATTCGACGGAACCCGGCCCGGTCCTGATCCACGTGGTGACGCAGAAGGGCCACGGCCACCCGTTCCCCGCGGAATCCGCCGACCGCTACCACGCGGTCAACAAATTCGACCTGATCGAGGGCGCTTCTGGGAATGGCGCGAGCAAGGGCGCGCCGGGCGGCCTCACGGGCACGCTGATCAAGGCGAAACCGGCTGCACCCAGCTATACCAAGGTCTTCGCCGACGCCCTGATAGCCGAGGCGCAAGCGGACGAGCGCATCGTCGCCATCACCGCGGCCATGCCCTCGGGTACGGGCCTCGACCTCTTCCAGCAGAAATTCCCCAAACGCTGCTTCGATGTCGGTATTGCCGAGCAGCACGCCGTGACCTTCGCCGCCGGCCTGGCGAGCGAGGGGTTGAAGCCCTTCGTCGCCATCTACTCGACCTTCCTGCAGCGTGCCTACGACCAGGTGGTGCACGACGTGGCTATCCAGAAGCTGCCGGTGCGCTTCGCCATGGACCGCGCCGGGCTGGTCGGCGCCGACGGGCCCACGCATGCCGGGGCCTACGACCTCGCCTATCTCTGCTGCCTGCCCGGCTTCACCGTGATGGCGGCTTCGGACGAGGCGGAGCTCATGCACATGGTGGCGACCTGTGCTTCGATCGACGACGGTCCCTCGGCCGTCCGATACCCGAGAGGCGAGGGGGTGGGCGTGGAGCTGCCCCGGAAGGGGACCCCCCTGGAGATCGGCCGGGGCCGCATCATGAGGGAAGGCAGCAAGGTGGCTTTGCTCTCTTTGGGCACCAGGCTAGCCGAGTGCCTGAAGGCGGCGGAGCTTTTGGAGGCGAGGGGATTGTCGACCACGGTGGCCGACGCGAGATTCGCCAAGCCGCTGGACCATCAGTTGATCCTCCGGCTGGCGCGGGAGCACGAGGTGCTGATCACGGTGGAGGAGGGCTCGTCGGGCGGCTTCTCCGCCCAGATCCTGCAGCTCCTGGCCACGGAAGGCGTGCTTGATGCCGGCCTGAAGATCAGGCCGATGACCCTGCCCGACCGCTTCATCGAGCACGACACGCCGCTAAGGCAGTACGAAGACGCCGGGCTGGACGCTAAGTCAATCGCGGCGACGGCGGTGCAGGCGCTGGGTAGCAGCACAGGCGCGGCTCGCGCCTGACCCATTCCGTAGAGTGACTCGCGGCGGCAGCAGCTTAGCGCGACGCGAAGCGTCGGCGCGTATTCGTTTCGAATAAGCGAGAGCCGCCGCACGGCGCTTAAGAGAGGGCGAAGCTCCTTGTCTTGGTGTAATATTCTTCAATGACCAAGCTCCTGGAAAAGGCTCTTGAGGCTGTGAGGCAGCTTCCCTCCGACGATCAGGACGAGATCGCGCGGGCGATGCTGCGTCTGGCGGCTGGAGCCGGTGAGCCGGAGCCGGTCGACCCGCCGCATCTGCCGGCCGTCCTGCGCGGCCTGGCCGAAGCCGAAGGCCGGAAGTTCGTCAGCGATGCCGAGGTTGAAAGCGCGTTCCGCCACTTCGACCGATGAAGCTCCGCAAGAATGCTGTGCTCCGAGCGCGAGCGGTAGACATGACGAGTTTAAAGATCCTCAAGCGGAAGCTGCTGCGTAACCCCGAGGTGTGCGCCGAGTATGAGGCGCTGACACCATATCGCGATGCTCCAAGGGCGCGCCTCGCTCGCCACGGACGGCTCGCGGGCGACGAGGAGAGAAGGCTCTCGCGTAGTGCTGCGCACTACGCTGGCGCCGTTCCGGCCGACTTCGGGAAGTCGCCGGGGCCGGGCGCGCGCCGCGCGGCCTCGGAAGGTCGCGCTAGGCTGCCGAGCGTGTCTCGTATTGCTGGACCAGCACGTCGGTGGGGATCTGCAGCAGCGCGCTGAGCGCGCGGACCATCGGCAGGGTGAGCGGCCGCTTGCGGGTCATGATCTCGGAAACACGGCCCCGGCTGCCGATGGCCGGCTCGAGGTCGCGCCGGCTCAACCCCTTCTGCTCCAGCATGAACTCGATCGCCTGGACGGGATCGGGCGCCGGGATGGGGAAGTGCCGGGCTTCGTAGGCCTCGATCAGAGTCACCAGAACCTCCACCCGGTCGCCGTCGCGCGTCCCCGGCTCGGCCTCCCACAGCCGCTCGGCCTCCTTCAGCGCCGCGCGGTAATCGGCCCGGGTGCGGATCGGACGGATGTTCATGGCGAGGGCTCCTCAGACGGTGTCGGCATCGATGGCGTCATACTCGCGGTGCGTGCCGATGAACCGCACGTAGAGCCGCCGGCCGCGGTAGTGAATGGCGGCGACCAGCCGGTATTTGTTGCCGCCGATATCGAACACAACACGGCCGTTGCGCAGGATATCGGCGCTGCGGAACATCTGCTTCACGTCCGTCGGCCGCGACCAGTCCGCCGCCCGGACGATATGCACCCAGGCCCGCAGCGGGGGTTCCGCATCGCGGCGGCCCGGCCGGCTCCAGAACTCCCGCAGCGTGCTGACGGCGATGATCCGCACCGCCCCCTGTCTAGCATGCTCTCACTTTGGGAGCAAGACCGATGCTCTCACTTTGGGAGCGGACCCCCCAACTCTCGCCCTTGAAGGGCTCGCCGGTCCGCAGCGACCGCGTAGAAAAGAAGCGCCTCCCGCACTCGCTTCGCGAGCGCTGCGGTGGCGAGCCCTCGGCTTGCGCCTGCCGCAATCTGGACACAATTTTTCCTCACGGCGGTTCAACGCTCTAACCCCGATTTTCGTCTATAGACATCTGCAAAGTTGAAAACCGCGCGGCTTGGGCCATATCGTCTGCATACGATATGTCTGGAAAGGAAACGCCCATGTCCGAACCCGCCACGGCGGCGCAAACCGCCGAATCCGATCCCCTGACCCTGAACCGGCGGGCGCTCGTCGAGCGCGTGCACGAGGTGTCACGCCAGCTCGGCGGTCGCCGCGTCACCCGCAAGGAATTCGAGCAGCGGACCCGCACGCCGAGCTACCAGATCATCCGCCATTTCGGCTCGTTCAGCGCCCTGCTGGAGCAAGCCGGCCTGCAGCCCTATTGTGCCAACGCCAGGGTGAGCGACGAGGTGCTGCTGCGCGCACTGCGCGACGCTTGCCTGGCCAAGGGTTGCGTGGTGTCGCGCGACCAGTTCGTCAAGGCGGGCCTGCGCGGCGCCGGACCCTACCGCAGGCGCTGGCGCAACTGGCCGGCGGCGCTGGCAGCGCTGCGTGACTGGGTCGAGACCCACGATCCCGATTTTCCCTATCGTGCCGATCTGCCGTCGCAAGATGACACGCCGCCGCCACCGCCGCCGCGCCTGCCCCCGGAGCGGCGCTACGGCGCCCCGCTCAACTATCCGGGCTTCCTGCACGAGCCGGTGAACGAGCAGGGCGTGGTGCTGCTGTTCGGGGCGGTGGCCAGGGAACTCGGCTTCGCCATCGAACGGGCCTCCGACGCCTTCCCGGATTGCGAAGCGAAACGGCGACGCGGCGACGTCTGGGAGAGGGTGCGCATCGAGTTCGAGTTCGCCAGCCGCAACTTCCAGGTTCACCGCCACGACCCGGCGCGGTGCGACCTGATCGTCTGCTGGGAGGACAACTGGCCGGAGGCGAGGCTGGAGGTGATCGCGTTGAAGACCGAGCTGGCGCGCCTTTCGTCTCTCCGCGATCCCTAGGATCGCTGCGGGCGGCTGTCGCAGATCCTAGCACCCAGCGCGGACATCCGGTCGGCTTCGCGGTTCATCACCGCCTGGAGGGCCGGCGCTATCATCGCCTTCCCCGTCTGCTCGCGCAGGAACGAGGACTGGATCGCGTAGGCCTGCTGCTCCAGCTCGCACACCGGCATGCGCGGGATGTGGCCGTGCAGGCATTGCGCGTGATGCACCAGCTCGTGCACCAGAACGGACTGGACGAGCTCCAGATGCAGGTGGAGGCCGAGATCGTCGCGGAGATAGATGAAGCGTTCGCCGCAATTGTAGACGGCCGCGACCCTGAGCTGCGAATCCTCTGGCGCGGGCGAGGGCCCGGCGCGCCTCGCGAGCTCGGCCGCGGGGGTCCAGAGATAACAGGGGCGGGACAGCTCGCGGAAATTCGTGTTGACGCGGATCCAGTCGACGGCGCGGTCCATCGCCTGGACGGCAGCCTGGTCGCGGATCGTGGTGGCGTTGGTCGCGCAGGCCGGAGGGGCGCGCAGGCTGTTGGCGGCCGTCGTCGGCGGGCCGACGACAACGGGTGTCCCGCCGCCGGCGGGTGTCCCGCCGGCGCAGGCCTGCAGCAGGAGGATCGGCAGCAGGGCGATGGCCGCAGGTCCGGGCAGGCCCATCCGGTACCCCACGCTAGGCCGCCGTCCAGGCTTTGACGGGATTCCGCAGCACGCCTATGCGTTCGATCTCGCTTTCGATGACGTCGCCGGGCAGGCAGTAGCGGGTGGCTGGGACCAGGCCGGGCTGCGCGGTGAATTTGCCGCCCAGCTCCTTGTCCACCGACCAGGCCGTGCCCGAGGGCGTGCCGGTGATGATCACCATGCCGGGCTTCAAGGTGAAATTAGTGGAGAAGAAGTGGATGAGCTGGGCGCAGCTCCAGATCATCCGGCCGGTATGGCTGCTCTGCCTGGGCTCGCCGTTGATGCGGGTCTTGAGGGCGAGGTTCTGCGGGTCGCCGATCTCGTCGGCCGTGACGATGCAGGGACCCAAGGGGGCGGAGGTGTCGAAGGCCTTGCCGCGTCCCAGCTCGTACCAGGTGACGCCGTCCTTCTGCCTGACCTGGCGGTCGCGGGCCGTCACGTCGTTGACGATGGTGTAGCCGAACACGTGTTCGAGCGCCTTGTCCTCGGGGATGTAGCGGCCGGCTTTGCCGATGACCACGGCAAGCTCGGTCTCGCAGTCGATCTTCCTGGACAGGCGTTCGTCATGCACGATCGCCTCACCCGGGCCGACCACGCAGTCCGCGGTCTTGACGAAGAACTCGGGCTCCTTGCCGCTGATCGGCGTGTTGGATTTCTCGGCGTTGTGGTCGGTGTAATTGGATCCCGAGCAGAGGATGGTCGAGGGCAGCAGGGGGGCGAGCAGCTTCACC
>VGEI01000048.1 GCA_016869415.1 Alphaproteobacteria bacterium | reverse complement strand
GGCGAGGGTCAACGGGCCCGCACGCTCGAAGAAGCGAGGGTCCGCCATGATATCTCTTAGCGACGCTGTGCTGGTGCTGGTGCTGCAGCGGGCAAGGCCAGCGGAACAGACGGGACTTTCCTGTTGAGCCGCTGCAGAACCTCGTCAGTGATGTCGACCGCATCGTGCGAAGCGACGATCACCGCTCGCGGCAGCACGACCTTGTACTCGTTCTCCTTGGCTATCTCTATCACGATCTCGTTCATCGCGACTTCGATCCGTCTCTGGGCGCTGGCGAACGCCTCTTCCAGGTCACGACGCTTGCTTTGCGAGGACTGCTGCGCCTCATTGACTCGCCGCTCGAAGTCGCGGCGGCGCTGGTTAAATGCTTCCGGGGCGAGAATCGTCCTCTGCTGTACCAGTTCCTGCTCTGCAGTCCGAAGATCCTTGTCGGTCTTCTCTTCATCGGCGCGCAGGGCCGCCTGCTGACGCTCCACCTGACTTCGCATGGCTCTCGCGGCGACCGACTCGCGCGCCACCAGCGCAATGTCGATGACAACGGCCGACGTTCCCTTGGCTGGGAGGGGCCGAGGCGCACGCTGCTCGGGCTGGGCTTGGGCCGGGCGCTGCGGCGCCGGCTGGACCGGCGCCGGACGCTGCTGTTGCTGCGAAAGCGCCGGAAACGCGACTGCCGCAAGCGTTGCGACCGCCACGAGCGTGGCTACATAACGATTGAATTGTCTCATGGCACAACCGAATTAAAAGCGTGAACCGAAACTGAAGCGGAAGACCTCAGACTTGTCGAACTCTTCTTTACGAACGGGCTTCGCAAAGCTGACCTTGACCGGTCCGAACGGCGATCTCCAGAGAGCTCCAACACCGGCCGAAACTCGAACCGACGGGTTGTCCAGCACATCCGTGCCACTCTCACCCGAATTTGTGACAAAGCCGAAATCTGAGAAAATACTCGTTCGAATCCCGAGTTCCCTGGGCAAGCCCGACGGAAACGTCAGCTCGGCCGAGCCGGCATACAGCTCACGCCCGCCCAATGACGCGCCGCGTGTCGTTTCACGAGGCCCCACGCCGCCAGTGGAGAAGCCCCGCAACGAATCGCCTCCTAAGAAGAAGCGATGCTGGATGCGTGTCTTTTCGCCGAAATCCTCAAGATACCCGACTTCACCCGTCAGGCTCGCCACCCATTCTTCGATGACCGAGTAGTAGGTACCCACAGTCACCCGGTTGCGAAGGAAATTCGCGTCGCCGCCGAGCCCGGCGAGATCGTTGCTCAGGCGAAGGTAGTAGCCTTCGGTCGGGTCGAACCGGTCGTCACGGCGATCGTAGGTAAGATCCTGGCCAACCGCCGACATGACGCTTTCGCCGGCATTCGCCCGGATGAAACGGGACACATTGGCGTCAAGATCCGTCAGCTCGTCCTGCCGCAACGTGTAGCGCACGATATGGCGCAGCGGCTCCGAAATCTGATAGCCGGCGCGCACGACGAATCCGGTATTGTGCTCCTCGTAGCCGCTGATGCGCTTTAGGTCGCGCTTGCGCTTGAAGAGATCGAAACCCGCCGCCAGCTCGCGGTCCAGGAAATAGGGCTCCGTGAAGCCCAGGTCGACCTCCTGCCGCCGCTGAGATATCGTAAATCCCATCTGCAGATCCTGACCGCGTCCCAGCAGGTTGCGCTCACGCAGGCGAATATCGCCAAGCACACCGTCCGTGGTCGAGTACCCGAAGCCGAGTGACAGTTCACCTGTTGATCTTTCACGAACCTCGACATTGACGGTGGTCCGATCCGGCGTGTCCCCGGGGACGTTCGTGACATCGACCCTCTCGAAGTAACCCAGATTTTGGATCTTCTGCCGGGAGCGGCGCATCTTGGCCGTGCTAAACGCGTCACCTTCGACAAGCTGGAACTCGCGGCGGATGACTCGGTCGAGTGTCCGGACGTTGCCACTGATATTGATACGATCGACATAGACGCGTGGCCCTTCTTGGACCTCATAGGTGACGCTGACGGTCTTAGCCTCTCGATCGCGATCGATTCGTGGCCGCACATCGACGAAGGCGTACCCGAGGCTCCCGACGGCGCCGGTCACCGCGTTGATTGACCGCTCGACCGCCTCGGCGTTGTACCAATCGCCCTGCTTGGCCAATACAAGCTCGCGCAGATCCTCCGCCTTGACGTCCCGTAGCTGGGAGATGACGCTAATTGAGCCGAACCGATAGCGTTCTCCCTCCTCGATGGTGAACGTGATATAGAAGCCGTCGCGGTCGGGGGTGAGTTCAGCCACAGCCGAGACGACCCGGAAATCCGCATAGCCGTTGGCCAGATAGTACTTCCTCAGCAGTTCCCGGTCGAAAGAGACGCGGTCGGGGTCATAATTGTCGTCCGTCGATAGGATCCGCCACCAGCGGCTCTCGACCGTCCGGATCACTTCGCGCAGCGTGCCGTCGCTGAACTGCCGATTCCCGATAAAGTTGATTCGCCTCACGCCGGTGACAGAACCTTCGTTGACCTCATAGATCAGATCGACGCGGTTCTGCGGCAGTTGCACGACCTTGGGCTCGACCGTGGCAGCGAACCGGCCACTGCGCCGGTAAAGGTCGAGAATCCGTTTGACGTCGTTCTGCACCTTGGTGCGCGTGTAGACGACGCGTGGCCGGAGCTGCACCTCCGCCTGAAGCGTCTGATCGTTGAGCCTGCGATTCCCCTCGAAGGCGATACGATTGATAATGGGATTCTCGACGACCCTAACGAACAGCCGATCGCTCTCCATACGAAGGGTGACATCGGCGAAAAGCCCGGTGGCAAACAGGGCTTTCAGGGTGCGATCGAGTTCCTCGGCGGTCGCCGCTTCACCGGGTTTGAGCAGGACGTAAGAGCGCACCGTCTCGGGATCGATGCGCTGCGTGCCTTCGACCTCGATCTCGCGCAGACTTGGCGCACGCTGAGCCTGAGCGGGGCCGGCGAAAGCCACCACGGTGGCCAGCCCCAGCGCCAGTATCAAAACCAGGCGCCACGCCAATGGCCGGCCAAGTAACCGCACCGTATCTGCCCCCTAAAGCCCGCCGTCGCGACTACGATATTAGTCCCACCAGGAACTGGACCACTCGCAGATGGACCAAGTCGTTCCATGTGGCGAAAATCATTAAACTAAATACCAAAACCATGCCCACACGAAAACCATATTCCTGGGCGCGCTGGCCTAGGGGCCGGCCACGCAAGGCCTCAAAAATATAGAACAAAAGGTGACCGCCATCGAGTAACGGGACGGGAAACAGGTTAATCAGCCCTAGATTGATCGACAGAATGGCCATAAAGGCCAAGAGATAGCTGACCCCACCTTGTGCCACCTCGCCCGACATCTGGGCGATTCGCAGCGGCCCGCCGAGTTCGTCGCTGCTCCGCCGGCCAACGATGATCTGCCCCAGTGCCTTCAAGGTGGCGACCGATTGTGTGTAGGTCTCCCCGATGGCGCGCCAAGCCGCCTCGGCCGGACCATGGCGCACAAACTCAATGCCGCCACCGCGGATCCCGAGGCGCGCCACGCGCACCTGGTTCCCCAGCCTGTCGGTTTCCAGAGTCACCACCGGAGTGGCGGTCAGACTCACCTCACGGCTGTCGCGACGCACGGTGACGCTGAGCGGCTGGTCGAGTCCAAGCTGCACGATCCGCTGAATGTCCTCGAAGCGCTCGATCCGTTCGCCATTGATCCGCACGATGCGGTCGCCGGCGCGGATATCGGCGCGCTCTGCGGCACTATTGGGAACCACGCCGCCGACTTCGGGGGGCGTGAAGGGTTGGCCGACGAAACTGAAGAGCCCGGCGTAGAGGACGATGGCAAAAAGGAAATTCGCTATCGGGCCGGCCGCCACGATGGCCGCACGCTGAGCGAGGCGCTTGTGGTGGAATGAGACTGCCTTCTCGGCCTCAGTCATCTCCGGCAGCTCCGCGCCGGGCGTGCTCGCAGCATCCGCGTCGCCGAAGAACTTCACGTAGCCACCAAGCGGGATTGCGCTGAACTTCCAGCGCGTCCCGGCGCGATCGTTCCAACCGAACAACTCGGGTCCGAAACCGATCGAAAACACTTCGACGCGCACGCCGTTGCGCCGGGCGACCCAGTAGTGTCCGAGCTCGTGAACGAAGACGAGGAGCGTCAGGACTACGAGAAAAGGAACGAGATAGCTCCAAGCGCCGATCAACCAGTCCATCAGATTGCCTTCCGTTCGTTCACCGCGCGACGATTCGAGATGCTTCGCCGCTCCCGCATCACCTGCCGGGCCAGCTCCCGCGCCTCGGCGTCGAGCCGGCGCAGGTCGTCCAGGGACGAGAGCGCTACCGCCGGAAGGACGCTCAGCGTCTCTTCGACGCTGCGCACGATATCCAGAAAACCGATCTCGCCGGCGAGGAAGGCAGCGACGGCTACCTCGTTGGCCGCATTGAGAATAGTAGGAGCGCCACCCCCGCTCTTCAAGGCTTCTCGAGCAAGCCGAAGGGCCGGAAAACGCACTGCATCGGGCGCCTCGAAGGTCAGGTGCCCGAGCTTTGCTAGGTCGAGGCGCGGGCTTGGTGCAGGTATGCGCCGCGGCCAGCCGAGGGCGAAGGCGATAGGCGTGCGCATGTCAGGGGTACCGAGCTGCGCCAGAACCGAGCCGTCGACATAGGCGACCATGCTGTGAATCACCGACTGAGGATGCACTAGAACCTCGATGCGCTCCTCGGGAAGGGCAAAAAGGTAGTGCGCCTCGATGATCTCCAACCCCTTGTTCATCATGGTGGCCGAATCAACCGAGATCTTGGCGCCCATCGACCAGTTGGGGTGGGCCACCGCCTGTGCCGGGGTCATGCAGGCCATTGCCGCCTGATCGAGCTGGCGAAACGGCCCGCCTGACGCCGTCAGCACGATCTTCTCGACCCTCTCGGGTTGGCTGAAATCAAACACCTGAAAAATGGCGCTGTGCTCTGAATCGACTGGCAGCAATGTTGCCCGGTGCCGGCGCACCTCAGCCATCAGCAGCTCGCCCGCACAGACTAGGCACTCCTTGTTGGCCAATGCCACGATCGCCCCATGGCGGATGGCGGTCAGCGTCGGCTCCAGTCCAGCCGCACCGACGATAGCCGACATGACCCAGTCTGCCGGCATGTCCGCAGCCTCGACGACCGCCGTTGCGCCCGCAGCCGCCTGACAATCGGATCCGGCCAACGCCTCCTTCAACGCGGCATAGCACGCAGGGTCAGCGACCACGGCGCGGCGCGCATGCAGGCGCAGTGCCTGCTCGGCCAGGAGCGTCACGTTGGTGGCGGCAACCAGCGCCTCGACTTCGTAGAGCTCACGGCAACACGCAAGCAGATCGACAGTATTTCGGCCAATCGAACCCGTCGACCCGAGCACCGTGACTCGGCGCGGCGCGGGTTGCAGAGGAACCGAGGGGGCCTGGTCGGCGATCATGATCCTTTGCCTGCCTAACGCCATGTCAGCGGCACAGCGCCGGTGGCCCACTGCCAGATCGCCACAGCAAGCGCCGCAGTCAGCAGCCCGTCCACCCGATCAAAAAGGCCCCCGTGACCGGGAATGAGCTGGCTGGCATCCTTCACCCCGAAGCGGCGTTTGACCCAGGATTCACCGAGGTCGCCCGCCTGCGCCGTGACCGCCACGATAACGCCGGCCAGCATCAGAGTCAGCCCGGGTGGCGCCTGGGGATCGACCCACCGCAGCAGTGCCCCCACGAGCGCCGCCGAGACCGCGCCGCCGGCGAGTCCCGCCCAGGTCTTCTTCGGCGACAGGCGGGGAGCGAGAAGCGGCCCGCCGATCAAGCGTCCGGCGAAGAAGGCGCCGATATCGGTGGCCCATACAGCCAGGAGCAGCCAGAGAATAAGCGACCCACCGCCCGGCTCTGCCCGTAGCCAGATCAACGCCATGCACGGCAATCCGATATAGGCGACGCCCGCGGCGATCCAACGCGGATGGTCGCGGCCACTGACCCGGGCGGCAACATAGCCGCCTGCGATGCCGCCCACGCCCAGCAGGACGCCGAGCATCGGCCTGTCCACGATCTCGGCCGCCACCACCGCTAGCACGGCCAGGGTCTGGACGGCACCGGTCCAACCGAAGCGGCCGCCGCCGCACAGACGCGTCCACTCCCAGGCGAGGACGATTGCACCGGCCACGACGAGAAGGTTGAATCCTGCGCGCCCCGTCCCCAGGGCAGCGAGCGCGACAGCCACCATCACGATGGAGGAAAGGATGCGCGGGCGCAGACCCGCCGCCCAGCCGTCAGCCACCAGCCGCGCCGTAGCGTCGTTCGCGGCGCTGAAACTCGCCGATCGCCGAGAGCAGATCGTCCTTGCCGAAGTCCGGCCAGAGTGTGTCGACGAATACCAACTCGGAATAGGCGGACTGCCAGAGCAGGAAGTTGCTTAGCCGCTTCTCTCCGCTCGAGCGCACGATCAGGTCCGGGTCGGGGATATCCGCAGTCCACAGTGCGCGCGCGATAGCCGCCTCGTTCACCGCTTCGGCTTCCAGGGTGCCAGCGGCGACCTGCCGGGCAATGCTCTGGGCAGCCGCAGCGATCTCGGCGCGCGAGCCATAGCTCAGCGCGATCGTGAGATTCAGACCATCGTTGACCCGTGTCATCGCCTCGGCATTCTCGATCATGGCCACGATATCAGGCGCCAAGCGCGCTCGATCACCAATCACGCGCAGGCGAACACCGTTGCGGTGCAGCTCCGCGATCTCGCCGCGCAGGTAGTGGCGCAGCAACCCCATAAGGTCGTCGACCTCTTCAGCGGGGCGCTTCCAGTTCTCCGATGAGAAGCCGTAGAGCGTGAGATAACGGATGCCGATCTCGGCGACCGCAACGATCGTACGGCGGACCGCTTCAGCGCCGCGCCGGTGCCCGGCGATGCGCGGCAGGCCGCGCGCCTTCGCCCACCTTCCGTTGCCATCCATGATGACTGCAACATGGGTCGGCGGCGGCGAACTCCCGGCCGGCTGCGGCCGCGAATTCGAAATGTCAGACATGCATGGTTTCTTTTTCTTTGGCGGCCAGCGTGTCGTCGATGATCTTCACGTGCTCGTCGGTCAGCTTCTGGATATCACCGCTGCGCTTGCGATGGTCATCCTCGGTGATCTTGTGATCTTTTTCCATCTGCTTCAGCGTTTCCATGCCGTCGCGACGCACGTTGCGGACCGCGACGCGCGCATGCTCGGCGAATTTGTGCGCAAGCTTGACCAGCTCCTTGCGGCGCTCCTCGGTCAGCGGCGGCAGCGGCACGCGGATCAGCTGGCCGTCGACCATCGGGTTCACGCCGATATTGGCCTCGCGGATCGCCTTCTCCACCGCCTTCACCATGCCCTTGTCCCAGACCTGGACGGTCAGCATGCGGGCCTCGGGAGCGTTGACCGTGCCGAGCTGCGAGATCGGCATATGGCTGCCATAGGCCTCGACCTGGATCGGCTCCAGGAGGCTGACCGAGGCGCGGCCGGTGCGCAGCCCCGACAGCTCCTTCTTGAAGGCCTCGAGCGCGCCCTGCATGCGTCGGCGCAATTCGTTGATGTCAGCGGTCCCGGACATGGCCCAATCCCTTTTCGCTTATCACCGTTGCGCGGCCCTTACCTGCGAGCACCTTGGCGAAGCCGCCCGCCTCCTGGATGGAAAATACCAGAATCGGGATACGGTTTTCACGCGCCAACGAGATGGCCGAGGCGTCCATCACCTTAAGATCCCGCGATAGGACTTCGAGATAGTCCAGGCGGTCGTAGCGTTCGGCCGACTTGTCGCGTGTCGGGTCAGCGCTGTAGACGCCGTCGACCTTGGTCCCCTTGAACAGGGCGTGGCAGCCCATCTCCGAGGCGCGCAGCGCCGCGGCGGTGTCGGTGGTGAAGAACGGGTTGCCGGTACCGGCGGCGAAGATCACCACCCGGCCCTTCTCCATGTGGCGGATGGCGCGGCGCCGGATATAGGGTTCGCAGATCGAGGCCATGGGGATCGCCGACAGCACCCGGGTATGCACACCCGCCCGCTCAAGCGCGTTCTGCAGGGCCAGCGCGTTGATCACGGTGGCCAGCATTCCCATGTAGTCGGCGCTGGCGCGTTCGATCCCGGCGGCGGCACCCGAAAGACCGCGGAAGATATTACCGCCGCCGATGACCAGGCAGACCTGGGCGCCGAGGTCGCAACCGGCCTTCACGTCCGCGGCGATACGGGCCACGGTGCCCGGATCGAGGCCGAACTCCTGCGCCCCCATCAGCACTTCGCCCGAGATCTTCAGCAGAACCCGGCGATACTTAAGTGCGGCACCGGGCTTCGAGGCGCCGGGTTTGTCATCCGTGTTCTTCGAAGCCATGATCCCGTCCGCCTTTTGCCTTGCCGTAGACTACACCAGTCGCGCGTCAGCGTCCCGCTTGGGCCGCAACCTCTGCGGCGAAGTCATCGACTTTCTTCTCGATACCTTCGCCGAGAGCGAAGCGCTTGAACGCCGTAACCTTCACAGGAGCGCCGACCTCCTTGCCCGCCCTCTCGACGACGGCCGAGACGCGGCTCTCGCCGTCGACCACGAAGACCTGCTCCAGCAGCACCACATCCTCGTAGAACTTACGCAAGCGGCCTTCGACCATCTTGGCGATGACGTTGTCCGGCTTGCCCGAAGCCTTGGCCTGCTCGGCCAGCACGCCGCGCTCGCGCTCGATCGCCGCCGGGTCGAGCTCGGCGACGCTCAGCGACATCGGGTTGGCGGCGGCGACGTGCATGGCGAGCTGCTTGCCTAGCGCCGCCAGCTTCTCCTTGTCACCGGTCGATTCCAGCGCCACCAGCACGCCGATCTTGCCGAGACCGGGCGCGGTCGCGCTGTGCACGTAGCTGGCGACCACGCCGCTGCCGACCGAAAGGCCGACCGAACGGCGGTAGCTCATGTTCTCGCCGATCGTGGCGATCAGGTTGGTCAGCTTCTCGCTGACCGTGCCGCCGCCCGGATAGGCAGCGGTCTTGATCTTCTCGGCGTCGCCGCCGCTGGCGACGGCGATGTCGGTCGTCTTGCGCACGAAGTCCTGGAACTGATCGTTGCGCGCGACGAAATCCGTCTCGGCATTGATCTCGACCATGGCGCCCTTGTTGCCGCCGGCGGCAACGCCGACTAGGCCTTCGGCTGCCACGCGACCGGCCTTCTTGGCCGCCGCGGCGAGGCCCTTCTTGCGCAGCCAGTCGACCGCTGCCTCGATATCGCCGTTGTTCTCGCTCAGCGCCTTCTTGCAGTCCATCATGCCGGCGCCGGACTTTTCGCGCAGTTCTTTGACCAGCGCGGCCGTGATCTCGGCCATAGTTCACCTCGTCTTCGATAGAGTCTCGACGCCGAGCCGGGCGCCAGGGAGCGTTACTCGGCCGATGCCTTTTCCTTGGCCTTGCGCGGAGCCCGGCGCGCCGCCGGCTTCTTTGCCGTCTTGGCCTCGTCGTCGCCCTTCCCGGCGATGGCCTCCGCTTCGGCCACCGGCTCGCCGCCCTCGGCGGGCACCGCCTCTGCCGCCGGCTCTACCGCCGCGCCGACGTCCACGCCCGCCGCCTTCATCTCGACCTGCAACCCGTCGAGCACGGCGGCCGCGAACAGGTCGCAGTAGGTCTGGATGGCGCGCAGCGCGTCGTCGTTGCCCGGGATCGGGAACTTGATGTTGGTCGGATCGCTGTTGCTGTCGACGATGGCGATCACCGGGATACCGAGGCGGCGCGCCTCGTCGACCGCGATCGCTTCCTTGTTCGTGTCGATGACGAACAGGGCGTCCGGCAGCCCGCCCATCTCCTTGATGCCGCCCAGGGCACGCTCGAGCTTGTCGCGCTCGCGCGTCAGGTTGAGCAGCTCCTTCTTGGTCAGGCCGGAGCTGTCGCCCTTCACCTGCTCGTCGAGCTCGCGCAGCCGGCGGATCGAGTTGGAGATCGTCTTCCAGTTGGTCAGCATGCCGCCGAGCCAGCGATGATTGACGAAATACTGGCCGCAGCGCTTGGCGGCCTCGGCCACGGGCTCCGCCGCCTGGCGCTTGGTGCCGACGAACAGCACGCGCCCGCCGCTCGCCGCGACGTCGCGCACCGCTTCGAGGGCCTTCTGCAGCATGGGCACGGTCTGCTGCAGGTCGATGATGTGGACGTTGTTGCGCACCCCGAAGATGTACGTGGCCATCTTGGGATTCCAGCGGCGGGTGTGGTGCCCGAAATGGGCACCGGCCTCGATCAGCTGACGCATAGTAAAGCTGGGCAGCGCCATGGCGCTTTTCCTTTCTCCGGTTGAGCCGCCGCGGAACGTCGCGCCCAATCCTGAGGACCGGACACCGGAACGACCCCCGCCCTATGACGGCGGCGGCCGCAATCCCGCGTGAGGATTTGTGCCGCGGACAATTCCCCGGCACGGGGCGGGTAGATACAGGCCTAGGCCGCCCTTTTCAAGGGAGAAAGAGCGTGGCGCAACCCATTGGAAAAATTAGATTTCCTGGACCGCCGTGACGCCCGGGAGCAACTGCATGGCCGTCCGCGTGCCGGCGGTGATCTGGTAGAAGCCCGGCAAGGCGATCTCGACCTCGCGCTCGTCACCGAGCTCGACCAGGATGCCGATGCGGCCCCGCCCCTTCTTCTCCTTGCCGACCGCGGCCACTAGCCCGGCGATAGCCGCCTGGTCGTTGATCGTCACCTTGAGCCCGGCGGCGGCCTGGGCCACGGCCTCGGGCAACGCCTGCACGGTCTGCACAGTGATGCGCAGCACGTCGTCCTTGAAGCCGGCATCGGCCGAGATCAGCAGCGGCTTGCCGGAATCGAGCAGCTCGCGATTGACGCCGAGCACCTCGGAGAACAGCGTCACCTCGAAGGTGCCTCCGGCATCCGACAGCGTGACGAAGGCCAGGCGGTTGCCGTTGCGGGCGTTGATCTCCTTTTTGCCGATCACAGTACCTGCCAGCTTCATCCGCGCCGAGCCGCCGGCCGCCAGCCGGCTCATGAGCTCGCTGGAGCGGATCACGCCCAGACGCTCCAGTCCCTTGGCGTAGGCGTCGAGTGGATGGGCCGAGAGGTAGAAGCCGATCGCCTCGAACTCGTTGTTGAGGCGCTCGTGCAGTGGCCAGTCGGGAATCTGCGGCAGACGCAGCGGCGGCAGCGCCGCAGCGCCGCCGAACAAGCTGACCTGCGAGCCCTCGCGCTCGGCCACCGCCGACGAGGCAATGCCGAGCATCGTTTCGATCATGGCAAAGACGCGCGCCCGGTTGGGCTCCAGCGAATCGAACGCACCCGCCTTGGCCAGGAATTCGAGCGAGCGCTTGTTGACCTGCTTGGGGTCGAGGCGCTTGGCGAAATCCGAGAGATCCTTGAACGGCCCGTTGGCCTTGCGCTCCGCCGTCACCGCTTCCATCGCAGCAGGACCGACGTTGCGCACGGCGGCGAGCGCGTAACGCACTGAACCGACCTTCTGCCCCTCGACGTATTCCACAGTGAACACCGGCATCGACTTGTTGATGTCGACGGGCAGCAGCTTGCTGCCCATGCGGTCGATCTCCTGGCGGAAAACATTGAGCTTGTCGGTGTTCGACAGGTCGAGGGTCATCGAGGCGGCGACAAACTCGACCGGGTAGTTCGCCTTGAGGTAGGCCGTCTGGTAGGCGATCAGCGCGTAGGCGGCGGCGTGCGATTTGTTGAATCCGTAGCCGGCGAAGCGGTCGACCTGGTCGAAAATCTGACTCGCCTTGGCCGCGTCGACGCCCTTCTCCGCGGCACCCTTGACGAAGGTCTCGCGCTGGGCGGCCATCTCGAACTTGTCCTTCTTGCCCATAGCGCGGCGCAGCAGGTCGGCACCGCCGAGACTGTAACCGGCCAGCACCTGGGCGATCTGCATTACCTGCTCCTGGTAGATGATGACGCCGAAAGTCTCTTTGAGGATGCCCTCGATCATCGGGTGCAGGTAGTCCGGGGCCTCCTGTCCGTGCTTGCAGGCGATGTATTTCGGGATGTTCTCCATCGGACCAGGGCGGTAGAGCGCCACCAGGGCGATGATGTCCTCGAAGCGGTCGGGGCGCAGGCGGCGCATGGCGTCGCGCATGCCCGAGCTTTCCAGTTGGAACACGCCGACCGTGTCGGCCCGGCTGAGCAGTTCGTAGGATTTCGGGTCGTCGAGCGGCAGGTGCGAGAGATCGAGATCGATGCCCCGTGCCCGGATCAGCTCCACCGCGCGCACCAGCACGGTCAGGGTCTTGAGGCCGAGGAAGTCGAACTTCACCAAGCCCGCCGATTCGACGTACTTCATGTTGAACTGGGTGACCGGCATGTTCGAGCGCGGATCGCGATAGAGAGGTACGAGCTCCTCGAGCGGACGGTTGCCGATCACCACACCGGCAGCGTGGGTCGAGGCATGGCGATAGAGCCCTTCGAGCTTCATCGCCATGTCCATCAGCCGCGCCACCGCCTCGTCGTTCTTGCGCATCTCCTGCAGCTGCGGCTCGCCGTCGACCGCCTGCTGCAGGGTTACCGGGTTGGCCGGGTTATTGGGGACCAGTTTGCAGATCTTGTCGACATGCCCGTAGGCCATGCCGAGCACGCGGCCGACGTCGCGCAGCACGGCGCGGGCCTGCAGCTTGCCGAAGGTGATGATCTGGGCAACGCGGTCATGGCCGTATTCGGCCTGGACGTACTTGATCACCTCGTCGCGGCGGTCCTGGCAGAAATCGATATCGAAATCCGGCATCGAGACGCGCTCGGGATTGAGGAAGCGCTCGAAGAGCAGGCCGAAACGCAAGGGATCGAGGTCGGTGATGGTCAGAGCCCAGGCGACGACCGAGCCCGCACCCGAACCGCGGCCCGGGCCGACGGGGATGTCGCGCGCCTTCGCCCACTGGATGAAATCGGCGACGATCAGGAAGTAGCCGGCGAAGCCCATCTTCACGATCATGTCGCATTCGTAGACGAGGCGGTCGCGATAGGGCTTCTGCTGCTCCTCCGTCAGGCCCATGACCGCCAGGCGCTTCTCGAGCCCTTCTGCGGCGAGGCGGCGTATGGCGGCCTCGGCCCCTTCCTTCGCGGCACTCGGCGGCACCGGCAGCATCGGCTTGCGCTTCTCCAGCAGGAACGAGCAGCGCCGGGCGATGACCAGCGTGTTGTCGAGCGCCTCCGGCAGGTCGGCGAAGAGCACGCGCATCTCCGCCGCCGACTTGAAGCGATGCTCGGGCGTCACGCGCCGGCGCTTGGGGTCGGCGATATGCTTGCCCTCGGCGACACAAAGCAGCGCGTCATGTGCCTCGTAGCTGCTTTGGTCGATGAAGTAGACGTCATTGGTGGCGACCAGCGGCAGGCCGAGTTTGTCGGCGAGGCCGATGGCGGCCTCCTCGATGCGTGTCTCGACTTCGAGCCCATGGCGCATCAGCTCGACATAGAGCCGCCCGGGAAACGCCTTGGCGAGATCGGCCAGCATCGCCTCGGCGGCTGCCGCCTGACCGTCGATGAGCAGACGGCCGATCGGACCCGACGGCCCGCCGGTCAGGCAGATGAGGCCGTCGGCGTGCGCCTGCAAGGCAGCGAAATCGACCTGTGGAATCTCGGCTGAATCGGTATCGAGATAGGCCTTGCTCGACAGTCTGGTGAGGTTGGCGTAGCCGGCCTCGTTCTGCACCAGCAGCACCAGCCGGTCGGGCGCCATGACGCGGCCGCCGCTCCGCATGCCGGAATCGGCCCGGCGCAGGGCGAGGCTGCAGCCGATGATCGGCTGCACGCCGGCCTCGGCGCAGGCCAGCGAGAACTGCATGGCGCCGAAGAGATTGCCGGTGTCGGTGATAGCCACCGCCGGCATGCGCTCGCGCACTGCATGGGTGATCAGGTTCTGTGCCCGCTCGACCGGTGCCGCTTTCTCCAAGTCGCTCTTGGTGCCGATACGCACGGCACCCTCGGCCAGCGAGAAGGCCGTGTGGACATGCAGATGGACGAAATCGGCGTGAGTCATGCCGCGGTCATGGAGAAGCCGCTCAGCGGCGCTGAGGTAGCGGAGCCTGCTCCACCGCGCCGCGCGGTGCGGCAACCGGTCCGCCGCCGAAGCCACCCGACGAGCCCATCGTCGACGAAGCACCGGTGCCGGCGCGCGGGTTCATCCAGAACTCGACCGTTGAGCCGCCGAAGCGCTGGCCCACGACCTGGATAGTCGCGATGCGGTTGTCCATCTGGTAGGACAGCACGCTGGTCGCCGAGCGCACGCTGGTGAGCTCGCTCCAGCCGAAGCGCGGCATCTCGCGCTTGTAGAAATCGTACATCTCGCCCACGCCCATCGACGAAGATAGCCAGACACGGCCGATCCAGTCGCGCTCCGTGCCGAAGACCAGGGTCCGGTCGAGATCGATGGAGTTCTTGGTCGGCATCGGAATGTCGATGAAGCGGGCAAAGCCGGCGTTCGGGCCGGTCTCCGGCGCTGCGTTTGCCGAAGCCGCCTGACTGTCGGTCGGCGACGACGACCCGGCCACGCCCGAGCAACCGGCCAGCGCCAGCGCGCCCGATACCACAAAACCGGTGAGGATCCTTCGCACGGGCATTCCCCGAGTCGCGTTCTGACAGCAAGTGTTCTCTCCGCCGCAACCTGGGTCAAGGGAAGGCGCAGAAGCATGGTCGCCGGAGGGTGTGGCCACGTCGTCGATATTGTTAGATACATTGGACACAGAAAGCCTCAAGCGACACATAAATATATTTTGACACTAGTGTCCGGCTA
>VGEI01000047.1 GCA_016869415.1 Alphaproteobacteria bacterium | reverse complement strand
GAACAGATCGACCTCGCCGACCGCCTCGCGGCGCTGCGCAAGGCCGGCCTGACCCTGCTGGTGGTCGATCACAGCATGCCGTTCCTCGCGCGTCTCGCTGATCGGCTGATCTGTCTCAACGAAGGCAGGGTGATCGCTTCCGGGGCACCCGACGCCGTGCGAGCCGACCCCAAGGTGATCGAGGCCTATCTCGGCCGCTCCGAGGCGGCGCCGTGAGCGCGCTCCTGACGATCGAAGACCTGGTCGTCGGCCACGGGCCGCTGACCGCGCTGCATGGCGCCTCGCTCGACATCGCCGCGGGCGAGATCGTCGCCCTGGTCGGCGGCAACGGTGCCGGCAAGAGCACGCTGCTCAAGGCGGTGATGGGCCTCGTTCCGGCGCAGGCCGGCAGCATCCGGTTCGACGGCGAGGCCATCGATGCGTTGCCGGTCTGGGCCCGGGCCCGGCGCGGCCTCGGCTATTGTCCGGAGGGCCGGCGGGTATTTCCCGGCCTCACCGTGGAGGAGAACCTCGACGTCGCGGCGCAGCCCGAGGCGAGGCTCGACAGCGTCTACAAACTGTTCCCCGCGCTGGCGCTGCGGCGTGGCGCGCTTGGCTGGCAGCTCTCCGGCGGCGAGCAGCAGATGCTGGCGGTAGCACGCGCGCTGATGGCTATGCCGCGCCTGCTGCTGCTCGACGAGCCGTCGCTCGGCCTGTCGCCGCGCCTGGCGGGCGAGCTGCTCAGCCGCCTACGTGCCATCGCCAAGGGCGGTACCGCCGTGCTGCTGGCCGAGCAGAACGCCGCACCGGCTCTGGCCATCGCCGATCGCGCTTACGTCTTCCATCTCGGCCGTATCGTCGATCGCGGCCCGGCGTCCGAGCCGCGCCTGCGGCAGAGCGCCCAGGCCGCCTTCCTCGCCTAGTCGGCCCATGCGGGCCGTGGCATAGTCCGGGTACGGAATAATCGCGTGATAAACGGGGAGGGACGACGTGCACGCACGGACCGACAAGGCCGCGGCTCCGCAACGCAAGGACATCGACCGCCCGGTCCCCGGCGAGCCCTCGAACAAGCAATGGGGCAGCGACGCCGTCGCCGCGGTGCTGCGCGAGCTCGATCTCCCCTACATCGCCCTCAATCCCGGGGCGAGCTACCGCGGCCTGCACGACAGCCTGGTCAACTATCTCGGCAACCGCCGGCCGGAAATGCTGCTCTGCCTGCACGAGGAGACGGCGATCGCCATCGCCCATGGCTACGCCAAGGTCACCGGCAAGCCGCTGGCTGCGGCCGTGCACAGCAATGTCGGCCTGATGCACGGCTCGATGGCGGTGTTCAACGCCTATTGCGACCGCATGCCGCTCATCCTGCTCGGCGCCACCGGGCCGGTCGACGCCACCTTGCGGCGACCATGGATCGACTGGATTCATACCTCGCGCGACCAGGGCTCGCTGATCCGCGATTTCACCAAATGGGACGACCAGCCGGCTTCGGCGGCAGCGGCGCAGGAGGCGCTGCTGCGTGGCCACCTTCTTGCCTGCACGGCGCCGCGCGGGCCGGTCTATATCAATCTCGATGCCGCGGTGCAGGAGCAGCTTCTGCCTGAGCCGCTGGCCACACCCTCGGCCGCGCGCTTCAGGCCGCCGGCGACACCCGAGCCGCCGGCCGAGCCCCTGCGCGAGGCGGCGCGTCTGCTAGCCGCGGCCAAGCGGCCGGTGCTTCTCGCCGGTAGGGTCTCCCGCGATCCGGCCGCCTGGCAGAAACGCATCGAGCTGGCCGAAGCCATCGGTGCCCGGGTGATCAGCGATCTCAAGACCGGTGCGGCCTTTCCCACCGGCCACCCACTGCACGCCGCCGGTCCGGCGACCCTGCTGCCGCCGGAAGCGACACAGCTCCTGCTCGATGCCGACGTGATCCTCAACCTCGATTGGGTCGATGTTGCCGGGGCGCTCAAGCTTTCCTACGGCAACAAGCCGGTGACGGCCAAGATCGTCAGCATCTCGCTCGACCTGCACGGTCACAATGGCGCGATCATGGACTATCAGGGCCTGCCGCCGGTCGACGTGCATCTGCTGACCGAACCGGATGTCGCGGTGCCGCCGCTGCTGGCTGCGGTCAAGGCGCTGCGGCCGAGTGCACCGCAGCTGCCGGCCTCCAACGGCCGCGGCGGTCCGCCGCCGCTCTCCACGCTCGCAAGCGCTGCCTCGATCAACGTGCCGCTGCTGGCCACCGGGCTGCGGGCCGCGCTAGGCACGCGAGAAGCGACGATTCTGCGCTTTACCTTGAGCTGGGGTACCCATCTTTGGGAGTTCCGCCATCCGCTCGACTACATCGGCTATGACGGCGGTGCCGGTATCGGCTCGGGGCCCGGTATCTCCACCGGAGCGGCCTTGGCCCTGCGCGACATGAGCAGCGAGCGTATCCCCATCGCCATCTGCGGTGACGGCGATTTCATGATGGGCTGCACGGCACTGTGGACGGCCGCGCACTATCACATCCCGTTCCTCACGGTCGTGGCCAACAACCGATCGTTCTTCAACGACGAGCTGCACCAGGAGCGTGTCGCCAGGGAGCGCGGCCGGCCGGTCGCCAATCGCTGGATCGGCCAGGCGATCCGCGAGCCCGACATCGACATTGCTTCGATCGCTCGTGCCCAGGGCTGCGTGGGTATCGGCCCGGTCACCGACCCCGGGAAGCTGGTCGAAGCGCTGCAGCAGGGCATCGCCGCGGTGCGCGAGGGCCGTCCTTGCGTCGTCGACGTGCGGGTCGATCCAGGCTACGACCCGGCCATGACCTCAGCCATGCAGCGGGTCGGCCGCTAGGAGCGGGGGCATGCCGCTGCGCGTCGCCGGAGTGAGCAAGACCTTCGCTGCCAGCGATGGCGCGTCGGTCCAGGCACTCGACGATGTCTCGTTGGAGGTGCGCGACGGCGAGTTCGTCTCGCTCATCGGTCCGTCCGGCTGCGGCAAGTCGACCCTGTTTCAGATCATCGGCGGGCTGCTGCAGGGCGACCGCGGTACGGTTGCCGTGGACGGCAATGCGCTCAACGGCTCGCGCCGCGACATCGGCATGGTCTTTCAGGAGGAGTCGACGTTTCCTTGGCGCACGGTGCTCGACAACGTCGCCTTCCCGCTTGAGCTGGCGGGTCTCGGCAAGGCCGAGCGCGAGGAGCGCGCACGCCGCTTCGTGCGGCTGGTCGGGCTCGACGGGTTCGAGCGCAAATTCCCTGACGAGCTGTCGGGCGGCATGCGCCAGCGCACGGCCATCGCCCGCACGCTTGCCTTCGAGCCGCGTATCCTGCTGATGGACGAGCCTTTCGCCTCGCTCGACGAGCAGACCCGCATCCTGCTCGGCGACAAGATTCTGCAGATCTGGCGCGAGCTGAAGCAGACCACGCTGCTCATCACCCATAACATCACCGAGGCGGTGCAGCTCAGCGACCGTGTCGCCGTGATGACCTACCGGCCCGGCCGCATCAAACGCATTGTGGAGATCGACCTGCCGCGTCCGCGCAGCTCCGAGATCATCGCCAGTGCGGAGTTCGGCCGTTATGTCGGCCTGTTGTGGCAGGATCTCCGCGAGGAGGCGAGCCGCGGCATGGCCGACGCTGAACGCACGACAGCTTGAAGGAGGATAAACGCATGAGCACAAGGATGGCAGGTTGGTTCGTCGGGGCCGCTGTTCTGGCCCTCTTCGGCGCGACGCCGGCGCTGGCGCAGGACAAACTCAAACTGGCTGTCGGCCAGAAGGGCAACTGGGACACCTCGTTCCCCTATATGGGCCAGCAGAAGGGCTTCTTCAAAGAGGCCAATCTCGAGCTCGACATCCAGTGGACCGACGGCGGCGCCGACACGCTGCAGGCCGTGATCACCGGCAGCTTCGACATCGGTCTGGCCAACGGCGTGCTCGGCGTGGTCAGTGCCTGGGCGAAGAACGCGCCGGTGATTCTGCTGAGCGGCGAGATGATGGGTGCCCCCGACATCTACTGGTACGTTAAGGCCGACAGCCCGGTGAAGAGCCTCAAGGAGCTCGACGGCAAGAGCATGGGCTTCTCGCGGCCCGGCTCGTCGACGCATCTGGTGGGCATGGCGCTGACCAAGACGGCAGGCATCAATGCGAAGCTGACGGCCGCCGGCGGTATCCCTGCCACCCTGACCCAGGTCATGTCGGGCCAGCTCGACGCCGGCTGGGCGGCAGCCCCGCTGCTGCTTGACCAGGTGAAGGACGGCAAAATCCGGGTCGTCGCGGTGGGCAACGAGGCGGCCGGCGTCGCGACGCAGACCGTGCGCGTCAACATCACCAACGCCCAGACCTACAACCAGCGGCGCGACGTGCTGCGCCGGTTCCAGGCGGCCTACAAGAAGTCGATCGACTGGATGTACGAGGGTAACGAATCGGGCGAGGCCTACGCCAAGTTCGCCAACATCAACCCGGCCCTGGTGCCCGAGCTGCGTAGAAAGTACTTCCCCAAGGCGTCGGTCGCCCTCGATCGCATCGGCGACATCGAGGTGATCATCAACGATGCGGTCGAAGCCAAACGGCTCGATAAGCCTCTGACGGCCGAGCAGGTCCAGGCCTTCCTGCGGCCGGTGGCGGAGCTCAACCGCTGAACCAGGCGGTGTTGTCGATGCGGCGCGGAGCGGGGCCGGTGCTTGCCGGCCTCGCTGCCGTCGCCGGTCTCGCAGTGGCCCTGGAGATGGCGGTGGCGGCCGGCCTGATCGGCGGTTTCGTCGTGGCCCCGCCGACCGCCATTGCCGGCGCCATGCCTAAGCTGCTCTTCGAGGAGGGAGTAGGGCGGGCCTTCCTGGTGACGTTCGCCAGCACATTCAGCGCATCGGCCTTGGCGGCACTGGTCGGTATCCCGGCCGGCTACCTCCTGTACCGGCATGCCTGGCTCGGGCGAGCCTACGAGAACTGGATCGCCGCCCTGTTCTCGGCGCCGTTGATCCTGCTCTATCCGATGTTCCTGGTGATTTTCGGCCGCTCGCCCGCCGTCTGTGTGGCCATGGGTTTCCTGGTCGGTGTGATCCCGGTGATCCTCAAGACCCGCGAGGGGTTTCTGGGTGCGCGGCCTGTACTGGTCAACGTGGCGCGCTCCTTCGGTGCGGGAGAGGCCGAGATCCTGCGCAAGGTTCTGCTGCCGGCCGCGCGGCCAGCGATCTTTACCGGCCTACGGCTTTGCCTGATCTACGCCATGATCAATGTCGTGGGCATCGAATTTCTGGCCAATCTCGGCGGCCTCGGTTTCCTGGTCGGCGAGATGTTCGACCGCTACGACATCCCGGCGATGTACGCCGCCCTCATCTGCCTCGTCCTGACCAGCACCCTGTTCTACGCGCTGACTGGCCGGGCCGAGCGCTGGCTGGGCGGGCGCTGATGGCCCGCCGCACTCTTGCCATCCGGCTGGCGATGCTGCTGGCGCTGTGGGCGGTCTGGGAGATCGCGGCGCGCAGCGGGCTCTTCTACGAGGGCATCATCCCGTCATCCTTCCTCGTGCTGGACTCGATGGGGAGGCATGTCGGCGACCCGGTGTTCTACGGCCACCTGGCGCGTACGCTGTACGAGGTTCTGGCCGGCTTTGCGCTGGGCAGCGCCATCGGCCTGGCCGGCGGCATCGTCGTCGGCGCCCATCGTTTCACCGACGAGGCGAGCGCGCCCTACCTGCATGGCTTTGCCTCGACACCGAAGATCGTCTTCCTGCCGATCCTCATGCTGCTCTTCGGTGCCGGACCCGGCTCCAAGGTCGGTATGGGCGCCTTTTCGGCCTTTTTCCCGGCGGTGATTGCCGTGGCCGCGGGCATGGCCCAGGTGAGCCCCGTGCATGTGAAGGTGGCCCGGGGCTTCAACGCCTCGTTCCTGCAGATCGTACGCAAGATCTATCTTCCGTCGCTGGTGGCGCCGGCGATCACCGGCATGCGGCTGGGCCTCGGCGTGGCGATCATCGGCGTGTTGTTGGCTGAGATAAAGTTCTCCGATCGCGGCCTTGGTCACCTAGCGATCCAGCACTATAATTTTTTCCGCGTCGCCGACATGTATGCCGTGCTTCTCCTCACCTTTGCTCTGGCCGTGCTGGCGAATGCCCTGATGGGCCGGGTCGGCAAGGCGCTGCTGCGCCGGCCGGTCCCGGCATGAACCCGGACCAGCCGTCCACTTGGCCCGAGATCCGGCAGTGGCGGAAAGCCCAGCGCGAGGCGCTGCTGCGCGCCCGGGTCGACGCGGGCGCCGAGAAGCGCAAGGCCTGGAGCGCCATCATCGAGCCGCAGCTGCGACAGATCGTCGCCGAGCGCCGGGCAGGGAGTATCGGCTTCTACTGGCCCTTCAAGGGCGAGTTCGATCCCCGGCCATTGGCGCGCGATCTCGTCGCCGCGGGCACGACCATGGCACTGCCAACGGTGGTTCAGCCGAAGACCCCACTGGAGTTCCGTCGCTGGACGTCGGGTATCGAGATGGAGATCGGGGTCTACGACATCCCGTTCCCCAAGGCCCGGAACGTGGTGCAGCCGGAGCTGTTGCTCGTGCCGCTGGTCGGCTTCGACGCGGCGGGCTATCGCCTCGGCTACGGCGGCGGCTATTACGACCGGACGATCGCTTCCTATGCGGCGCGTCCGTTCGCGCTCGCTGTCGGCTTCGAGCTGTCGCGGCTGGAGACGATCTTCCCCCAGGACCACGACTTGCCGATGGACGTCATCGTGACCGAGGCGGGGCTGTGGCGCCGGACGAAGGGCTGATCCTTACTCGATCGTCTCCGCCCGCCGGATGCTGGCGATCATCGAGCTCTTGATCAGGAACTCGCGTGCCCGCTTCGGGTCGGCGCCAGTCTGCCGGACCTCGTCGAGCCGTTCCGCCCGCACCTTGGGGTCGCGCTCTTCGAGCAGCCGCTTGTTGCGGGTCGAGAGCTCCTGCACGAACTCGATCTGCGCTGCGTGCCGCTGGCGGACATAGCGGTCGAGCAGTGAGGCATCGGCCTCACCACGGAACACCGCGGCCAGCTTGGGATAGAGATTGCAGGCGTCATGGATGCCGCCGTTGAGGCCCATGGCACCGAGCGGGTTGTTGACGTGGGCCGCGTCGCCGGCCAGCAGCATGCGGCCGACGCGGAAGGTGGCAGCGACGCGCTGGTGCACCTTGTAGATACTCTTGTGCACGATGTCGTAGCGCTCGGGGCGCGCCAGAAGACCTTGCATCAGACGCTCGATATTGTCGTCCGACAGCAGCTCCGCTTCGGAGACGTCGGAATTGACCGAGAACAGTACGCGCCACAGGCCGGGCGGCCGGTCGTAGGGCATCTGGAAGATGGCCGAGAAGCGGTCGGGGTCGGCGATATAGGCGTTCGGCGTATAGCCGTGCGGCTTGAGATCGTAGCGCGTGCCGGCCACCAGGAAGCGGTCGGGCCAGGTGTAGCCAGGGAAATCCACGTTCATGGTCTTGCGCACCTGGCTACGGCCGCCATCGGCACCGACCAGCCAGGCGGCGCGAATCTCCTCGGAGCCGCCAGGTGTGGTCACCGTGGCGGTAATGCCGTTGGCGTCCTGCGTTGCCGTCTCGAAGCCGGTTGAGAAGCGGATTTCAGCATGCGGGTACTGGCGCAGCAGGTCGAGCGCGATCGGCGTCAGCTTGAACTGCTCGCAGTGGAACCTGTAGGGGTAGGGCGTGATGTCGGCCAGCAGGCCGAGATCGAATTCGGCCACCACGCCGGTATGGCGGTCGCGGATCTGCCAGCGCGGAACCTGGATGCCGATCTTGAGGAAACGCTCGGTGATGCCGAGCGGCCCCATCATCTCCATGGTCGGCGGATGGAAGGACCCAGCGCGCAGGTCTTCGGTCAAAGCCGGCTCGTGCTCGATCACCAGGACCGGCACACCCTTGGAGGCGAGCCCCAGGGCGGTGATTAGGCCGACCGGTCCCGCGCCGACAACGAGAACGCGGTTCGAAGGGTCGCGGAGAGGCATGGTTGACGGAGAATGGTAAGTATACTTATTAATTACGAGCGCAACCGTAAGTGCGGCGGGCAGCCCTGTCAATCGGAGAGCCGCGACACATGGACGAGACCCTCCGCGAGCTCTATCGCCGGCCGGGATTCCTGCTGCGCCACGGGCATCAGATTTCCGTGGCGGTATTCACCGAGGAATGCGCCGCCTTCGACATCACCCCAGGCCAGTATGGTTCGCTGACCATCGTCCGCGCTTATCCGGGCATCGATCAGCGGAGCCTGGCGCGGCGTATCGGGCTCGACGCCTCGACCACCGGCGGCATCGTCAACCGCCTAGCCGAACGCGGCCTGATCGACCGGCAAGTCGGATCGAAAGACCGACGGGCGCGGACCATGGTGCTGAGCGAGGCGGGGGAGAGGCTTCTGGGCTCGGTCGGGTCGGCGGTCAAGGCGGCGCAACGGCGCCTGCTGGCGCCGCTGTCGGCGGCCGAACGAGAGCAATTCGTAGGATTGCTCGGCCGCCTGATCGACGGCCATCGCAAGCTGGCGCGTGACTAGTCGCGGGCGGGCGTGGTGGAGCGGACGGTCGTGCTGCCGCCCTGCGGACGATCGAGATAGGTGCTGAAGAAAGCCGTCGAGCGCTGGAAGGCATCCTGACGCGCCTTGCCGCGGAAGAAATGGCCCTGATCGGGATAGACGACCAGATCGTGGCTGATACCATGCTGCTTGAGCTGCCGAGCCAGCTGGCGGGCCCGGCCGACCGGCACCACGGAATCCTTGGCGCCGTGTAGCGCCAGCACCGGCGCGATGCGGTTCGATTCCGGCATGTTGTTGCCACGCAGCGCGCCGCCCATGCTGACCACCGCCGCCACCCGATAGTCGCGCGACGAGAGGTTGAGAGCGTGGAAGCCGCCCAGCGACATGCCGAAGATGCCGATACGCGAAGCATCGACATAGGGGTTGCGGGCGATCTCGTCGAGGGTATCGAGCAGGATCTGCTGCTGCACCGTGAAACCGGCGCGGATATCGCCCTGCGGCGTCGGGTCGTTCGCCGGTGCCTTCTTCGCGTTCGCGGGCGTCTTGGTCTTGGCGGGCGCCTTGGGCTTGCCTTTCGTCGCAGGAGCCGCCGCGAGATAGTGCGGCATGAAGGTCACGTAGCCGCGCTCGGCGAAGATCTCGGCCGCTCCACGATAGAACGTGCCGTCGCCGATACCGGAGGCGCCGTGCAGGATGAGTACGGCAGGGCGCTTCTCGTCGTTGTCCGGCCGCAGGATCTCGACCTTCACCTGATTGCCCTGGCTGGCGAAGCGCGCTTCGCTGCGTGCGAACTGCAGGCCAAAGGCACGTGGAGCGGCCTCGTCGTCGGGCGTCTCAGTCAACCGCGCCGCGGCCGTGAGGTCGGGGTCGCGTTCGGGCGTGAAATCGTTGGCCAGGCGATGAAGCGGGCTACGTGTCGGAGACGCGGCAGGCTCGGCCTCTGATTCGGTCGCAGCAATGTCAGGTGTAGTCGCCCGGACGACGTCATCGGGGGCTGGCGAGGTAACGATCGTTTCAGGCTTGGCTTCGACGGTTTCTTCGACCACGTCTTTGGCGGTCAGCACTGCCGTCAGGAGCAAGATTATTTCAATCATTGGGCCAACTGCTTACTGACCGACTCAAGTTTTGTCAAAGCCGAAAGACTTAACGATAAAACTTGACGAAAATCTATTTGTTCTGCCGAGTCAGAGCTAAGCGGCGGTCAGGCGCGTGAAGCGCGCTGGATTGCGCAGCACCGGCGCGGCAATGACACGCTCGACAGCGGGATCGGCGCTGCTGCGCAAAGTGATGTTGGCCACGGCACCCGCTTCGGCCGCGACGCTCACCACGGTCCAGCGCAGGTAGGGATGCGCGGCGACGCAATAGACCTCGCCGACCTGGATGGATTCTGCTGAAGCGACCATGCCGTCAGCCTAGCCAAGCGGTCGCCGAACCTCAACCGGCGCCGTGGCCTTTGTCGATGGCGGCGACGCCGCGGCGATGCTATGTGCTGTCGCCATCAAAGTCAGGGCGGACCTATGCGCATCTGTATCTACGGGGCGGGAGCGATCGGCGGCTATCTCGGCGCGATGTTTGCCGAGGCAGGCCACAAAGTCAGCCTTGTCGCTCGCGGCGAGCACCTGAAGGCGCTGCGCGCGAACGGCCTCACCCTGGAGATCGGCGACCGCACGCTGAAGAGCCGGCCGGCGGCTTCCGCGGATCCGGCGGAACTCGGCGCCCAGGACTACGTCTTCGTCTCGGTCAAGGCGCCGGCTTTGCCCTCGGTCGTGACGTCGATCGGTCCGCTGCTCGGACCGGACACCGTTGTCGTTACCGCGCTCAACGGCGTTCCATGGTGGTTCTTCCAAGGGTTCGGAGGCGAGCATGACGGCCGCAGGCTGAGCAGCGTCGATCCCGACGGCTTGCTGACGCGATCGCTGGAGCCGCGACGCATCGTCGGCTGCGTCGTGCACGCCGGTTGCTCGGTGCCGGCACCCGGGATCATCCGGCACGCCTCGGGAGATCTATTCGTCATCGGGGATCCGGCCGGCGGGGCCACCCCGCGTTGCCAGGTTCTGCAGCAGATCATCGTGGGCGCCGGTCTGCGCTGCGACATTAGTCCGCGCATCCAGCAAGCTGTGTGGATGAAGCTGCTGGGCAATGCCTCGATGGGACCGCTCAGCGTGCTGACCGGCGGCACCCTGGCCGGCATGGCCCGCGACCCGGGCACGCGCAAGGTCAGCGCCGACATGATCGTCGAGGCGATCGCGGTGGGACGTCATTTCGGCCTCGACCCCGGCATGACCGTCGAGGAGCGCATCGAGCTTGGTGCCAGGCTCGGCGAGTTCAAGACCTCGATGCTGCAGGATTTCGAGAAGGGCCGGCCGATGGAGCTCGACACCTTTCTGGCGGCGATCATCGAGATGGCGCGGCTGGCGGGTGTGGCGACGCCGACGATAGACGCTGTGCAGGCACTCGCCCTGCACAAGGCGCGGCAGGCCGGACTCTATCCGCCGCTCTGATCCGTCTTGCCCGGATCGAGGGCGACGATCACCCGCCGGTATTCGCTGAGGCGCGGGTCGCCCTCGGGCGCCGGCGCGATGGCCCAGATCCATTCCTCAGCCGCCGGAGGCGGAGGCACCTCGTAGATGGAGCTGGAACGCTCGGCGATCCGCCCGTCCGGCTCCTGCCACCAGCATTCGACATCGGCGATCAGGCAGACGCGCGCACGGCAACGCGCCAGATCGGCAAGATGGGCGCGGGTCAGGTCGGCCGCGTAGGCTTCCGCCATCGCCGGGCCGGGCGGGCCGGCTCGCTTTTCGATCCACTCGACCGGCAGCACACCGAGCTGGGAAAGTAAGTTTTGCGAGACGACGAAGTCGACGTCGTCACGTTGCAGGAGGGGGAGCGTCTGCGGCGCCGGCAGGGGCTCACCCGGCCGCCAGCGATGCAGGGGTTCCAAAGCACCGGTGAGGTCGGCAGTGACCAGCTCGACATTGGAGTAGCGGAGCGCTCGAAGCCGCGCAGTCAGCGGATGCAGGGCATCGACCAGGATGAGCGAGCGAAACTGAGCAGCGAGTTCAGCCAGCGGCACGTCGAGCAATGGGCCAGAGCCAAGGACGAGCGCGGTGCGATGGCCGGGAGCTTTTCTGGCGGCACTGAGAATGGCCTGGCGGCTGCGTGCCAGGTGCTCCGCCCAGGCGGCGCGGCAGCGCCGGTGACGGGCACCGATGGCGATGGCCTCGTTCAGGTAGCCCAAGTTGCGCCCGGCGCGGGTACTGGGTGTCAGGAGCCATTCGACAGCTTCGCGGATCACCGGCGTCTGTCCCGCGAGCGAAGGGCGTGGCTATACTGCCAGCCGGTTGCCGTTGCTGAGTCGAGGGCCATGCCGATGCTCGATGATCGCGCTTTGGACGTCATATTCCGCCAGGCGCGCACGCACAATGCCTGGCTGCCCCGGCCTGTGCCGGAGGAGACCCTGCACCAGGTATACGACCTGATGAAATGGGGGCCGACCAGTGCCAATAGCTCACCGGCGCGCGTCCTATTTTTGCGCACACCGGAGGCCAAGCAACGGCTAAAACCGGCGCTGAGCAGCGGCAACCTCGACAAGACCATGGCCGCACCCGTCACGGCCATTCTCGGCTACGATCTCGAATTCTACGACATGCTGCCGCGGCTGTTTCCGCACGACCAATCGGCCCGCAGTTGGTTCGCCGGCAAGCCGGACGTCATCGAGACGACCGCCTTTCGTAACGGCACGCTGCAGGGCGCTTATCTGATCGTCGCCGCGCGGGCCTGCGGCCTCGATTGCGGGCCGATGTCGGGGTTCGACAACGCCCAGGTCGATGCCGAGTTCTTCCCTGGCGGCCGGGTGAAGTCGAATTTTCTCTGCAATCTCGGCTACGGCGATACCAAGGGACTCCTGCCGCGCTCGCCGCGTCTGCCCTTCGACGAGGCCTGTACGATTCTCTGAGGTTACTCGAAGAAGCAGAGGACACCGTAGCAGCTGTGAAAGACGTTCTTGAACAGGAAATAGAGCGCCACGTCGAGCGCCAGGCAGAGCAGCAGGAACGGAGCGGCGACATAGCCGAAGAAATAGATCGCTGCCCAGCGCGTGAAGCGCGGGCCCTCGGCGATCACGCCCTTGACCGGCGCGCTGCGGCGGAAGGGAAGCTTCATGGCGGCCATGGTGCCGCAAGCCGGCGGCGGGGGGAATAGCGGGATGGCCGCAACACTCGACTGGGCACCGAGGCCTGCGGAGTGGGAGCGGGTGTTCGGCGCCCTGCCGCGCTCCACCCTCGAGCAGAGCTGGGCCTACGGGGCGGCGGCCGAGGCGGCCCACGGGCATCGTGCCCGCCGCGCCATCGTTCACGGGGAGGGCGGGGCGCTGGGCGTGGTGCAGGTACTGGAGCGCCCGCTGCTCGGTGCGGTCCAGGTCTGCGAGATCCTGCGCGGCCCGCTGTGGCTGCAGGGCGTCAGCGAGCCTGACAGGCAGGCCGGCAACGCGGCGATCCGCGCCGCCTATAGCCTGCGCCAGCGCCGGTTGCTGCTCTGGATGCCGGAGCTGCCCGACGCGCCGGCGAGCCACAGCCTCATGCGCGCCCAGGCGATGCGGCCGGTCATCACCGGTTATTCGTCGATCTGGCTGGGCCTGCGGCCGCCGCTCGACAAGCTGCGCGCCGGGCTTGACGGCAAGTGGCGCAACGCCTTGCGCAACGCCGAGCAGTCGAAGCTGAAAGTGCAGGTCAACCGCGGCGGGCGCGCCCTCGACTGGCTGCTCGAGCGCCATGACGCCTTCCGCCGTACCCGCGGCTTCCGCGCACCATCGCCGGCCCTGATCCGCGGTTTCATCGCGGGCACGCCGCGCAAATCCGACCTCACGGTGGTCAGTGCGGCGCTGGGCAGCGAGCTGGTGGCCGGGGCGCTGTTCCTCGGCCACGGCACGACGGCAACCTACTATGTCGGCTGGAGCGGCCCGCAGGGCCGTGAGCTCGACGCGCAGACGCTGCTGCTCTGGCGGGGCATCGAGGCGCTGCGCGAGGGTGGTATCGCCTTGCTCGACCTCGGCGGCATCGACACGCGCCGGGCACCCGGCGTGGCACGTTTCAAGCTCGGCCTGGGTGGCGAAGTCTTCACCCTCTCGGGCACCTGGCTCTGATACCAACGGACTGAAGTAATGACTCGGGCGGGCGATTCACAGAGGTGTGCGGTTGTGATTCCCTGAGGCGGCCGATTCGCAATCGAGTCGCTGAGGGGGTGATCATGGCGTTGGCGGTAACGCGGGCGGACTTAACGGCCGACGATTTGCGCCAAGAGGCGCGACGGGCGAAAGACAGCGATCAAGCGCGCCGGCTACTGGCGCTGGCGCTGGTTGTGGAAGGACATCCGCGTGGGGAGGCAGCGCGCCATGCGGGGATGGATCGCCAAACGCTGCGGGACTGGGTGATCCGCTACAACGAGGAAGGGATAGAAGGCCTGCGGGATCGACCGCGGTCCGGCCGGCCGCCGCAGTTGGGCGCGGCGCAACTCGCCGAGCTGGCGCGGCTGGTCGTCGAAGGTCCGAACGTCGCCGTGCATCGGGTGGTGCGCTGGCGGTGCGTTGACCTGCAGGCGGAGATCAAGGTGCGGTTCGGTATCGAGGTCTCCGAGCGTCACGTCGGCCGGATTCTCAAACGCCTCAAGTTCACTCGGCTGTCGGTACGGCCGCGCCATCCGCACGCCGATGAAGCCGCCCAGGAGGCCTTTAAAAAAACTTCAGCGCCTTGGTGACAGCGGCCCTGCCCGCCGCGGCGCACGGCAAGCCGATCGAGATCTGGTTCCAGGATGAGGCCCGCATCGGCCAAAAGGGCACGCTGACCCGTCTCTGGGCGCGCATCGGCTCCCGACCACGCGCCCCACGCGACAGCCGCTACGAATGGGCCTACCTCTTTGGCGCCGTCTGCCCCGAACGGGCCACCGGCGTCGCCCTGGTGATGCCCTATGCCAACAGCGAGGCGATGAACTTGCATCTGCTGGAGATCGGCCGCGCCGTCGCCCCAGGCGCCCATGCCGTCCTCGTGCTTGATGGTGCCGGCTGGCACACCAGCCAAGCGCTCACGCCGCCGGACAACATTACGCCGCTCTGTCTGCCGCCCTACTCGCCAGAGCTCAATCCGGTCGAGAATGTCTGGGAGTACCTGCGCAAGAACAACCTCGCCTTGCGCGTCTATGATAACTACGACGCCATTGTCGACGCCTGTTGCGCGGCCTGGACCGACCTCATCGCGGTGCCCGCCAGGCTCGCCTCCATAACGCACCGTGCCTGGGCTTACCTGTCATGACTTCTGTCGGTTGGTATGA
>VGEI01000046.1 GCA_016869415.1 Alphaproteobacteria bacterium | reverse complement strand
GCCGGCCAGCCGGTAACGCAGGCGGAACGGATGGCGCTGGATGTCCAGAAGCCAGATGCCGGGTAGGAGGGAATGGATGGCGAGCGGATCGAAATGCTGCCGGCCCGGCAGACCCGATGCCGGATGAATCGAGCGCCAATAGAGGAAAAAGCGCGCGATCTTCGGGTGCCATTGCGGCGGCACGCTATCGCCAAACCACAAATCGTCCCTCGCGCCGCGACTCGACACGTTCCGGTGACCGTCCATTTCAGCGACGGTAGTCGGAGAATCCTAAGAAATTACGAATTGTCCCTGGGGTGCCGCGAGGAACGACCGCACCTCGGTCAGGAAACGGGGAAATGCCGGCTCGTTCTCCAGGATCAGATGGTTGCGTCCCTCGAGCGGCACGAAGCGCGCACCGGGGATGCCGACAGCGATCTCGCGCCCTCGCTCGAACGGTACCGCCGCGTCGTCACGGCAATGCAGCACCAAGGTCGGCGCGCGTACGCGGCTCAGCTGATCGCGGACATCGATAACGGCGAGCGCTTGGCGCAGGCGATAGGCCATTTGCGGCGAGGTGCTGATGCGCTGCAGTTCGTTGAACCAGCGCATCTGCTCGAGCGTCGCGTCGGGAATGAAGCGCGAGGTGAAAACCTGGCGGAAGGCCGGGTTGTCCTGCCCCCAGCCGTGGAGGATCAGCGAATCCATCGCCTCGCGGCGGGCGGCCTCCTCGGGGTCGCCCCAGAGTTTCCGGCCGCAGGCGTAGCCTCCGTAGAGAATGAGATGGCTGACGCGGTCGGGGTGCTTCACCGCATAGGCCACCGACACGGCGCAGCCCTGCGACACGCCGAAGAGCGGGAAACGCTCCAGGCCGGATGCGTCGACGACCGTCTCGAGATCGCGCACGAAGCTGTCGAATGACAGGTCCGCAGGCTCCCGGTCCGACAGCCCGTTGCCGCGCTCGTCATAGCGGACGAGCGTGTTGTCGCGCGCCAGTTCGCGCAGCAGATGGCTCCAGACTGGGCTTTCCCAATCGAATTCGAGGTGGTTCAGCCAGTTCGCGGCCTTGACCAGCGGAGGGCCGCTGCCGACGGTGGCGTAGCCGAGCCGTACGCCGTCGCTGGCCGTGCAGAAGCGGATTTTCTGGCGCAGGGGCGCACCCAGGGGCCGCGCCTCCGGCTCGGCGGCGTTCCCGGGCTCCGCGTCGCTCACGAAACGGAAGCCGCGCCCGTGCACGGTGCGGATGAAACGCTGTCGTTCGCCGTCGTCGCCGATCGCCCGGCGGGCCGACTTGATGCGGCTCGCCAGGGCTGCGTCGGAGACGATGCGCCCACCCCAGACTTCGGCGATCAACTCGTCTTTGGTGATCAAGCGGCCGGGGTTGCGCAGCAGAAACGCAAGCAATTCAAAGACCTGGGGCTCAACAGGGCAGATCTCGCCGTTGCGCCGCAGCTCGAAAGCCGCGACGTCCAGCTCGCAGTCGGCAAAGCGCATCGGCGGTGAAGGCACCCAGATTCCCATAATTTAGGCGTACTCCTCCACGGGAGCACAATATTCCGGCTTTCTCCATGAATTCTGCATGACCCCGCCAAGCGCATAAACGGGGGTCGGCCTAGGGTCTCGCTGTCGGCGCACACGGCGCTCATAGCGGAAACAGGCCAATGGTCGCATTCAGCCACCCTTGTCGCCCAGACGAACGCGGTCTGGTCATCGCCCTCCACTGCTCAGGCACCGATGCAAGGGAATGGCGGTCTCTCGGCGAGGCGCTGGGTCCCGATTTCGATCTGCTGGTCCCCGAGCATTATGGCTGCGAGCGGACCGGGCACTGGCCGGGAGAGCGCGCTTTCACGCTCGCCGACGAGGCCGAGCGGACGCTCGCCCTTATCGATGGAGACCCGCGGCCCGCACATCTGGTCGGCCATTCCTACGGCGGCGCCGTCGCCCTGAAAGTGGCGCTGCTACGGCCCGAGCGCGTGGCCAGTCTCAGCCTCTACGAGCCGTCGAGCTTTCATCTGCTGCGGTCGGCCGGCGTGCGTGGCGCGGAAGCCTTCGCCGAGATCCAGGCCGTCGCCCGCCACACGGCCGGCCTGCTCGCCGCCGGCGACCATCGCGGTGCTGCAGCCGCCTTTGTCGACTACTGGAGTGGCCACGGCGCCTGGAGCGGATTGCGGCCTGCCGTGCAGCAGGCGCTGAACCGCTGGGCGCCCAAGGCGTCTCTCGACTTTTCCGCCCTGTTCAACGAGCCCACGCCGCTCGCAGCCTACGCACGGCTCGCCATGCCCACGCTCCTCCTCTACGGCGAGCGGGCGTTGAAGCCGAGCCGGGTGGTAGTCGAGACTCTGGGCGAGGCCATGGCGCGCGCCTGGCTCGAAGAGATCGCCGGGGCCGGTCACATGGGCCCGATCACACACGCCGACATCGTCAGCACGACGATCGCCGAACGAATCGCCCGCCTCAACGGCCGTCGCCGGCTGGGCACGGCCGCGGCGGCCTGATCCGAAACACAGAAACCCGAGAAAGGAAAAATCCGATGCTCCAGCACGCCTACGCATACACACAGATTCTCACCACCTCGCAACGCATCAACTGGCGCGTCGAGGACATCATCGGCGGCGACAAGAAGCTCGACTTCTCCAGGCCCTTCCTGCCGGAAAGCCTGGCCCGCGTCGAGCCGCTCAAGTTTCTCGACCGCGACGAGAAATTGGTGCTCAACCACATACGCGCCCACGGCTACCTCTACATCTTCGGCCTGGTCGAGGAGTTCATCCTGCCCTTCGTCATGGACCACGCGCGGTCCAACCTGTCGGGTGATGACGTACGCACGCGCGCCATGCTGCAATTCGCCGGCGAGGAGGCGAAGCATATCGACCTGTTCAAGCGCTTCGGCCGCGAGTTCGTGGCCGGCTTCGGCACGAGATGCGACGACATCGGACCGCCCGAGGCGATCGGCAAGGCCGTTCTGGCGCACGATCCGCTGTCGGTCGCATTGCTCATCCTGCACATCGAATCGATGACCCAACGCCACTATGTCGACAGCACCAGGGACGACCAGACGCTCGATCCGCAGTTCAAGAGCCTGCTCAAGCATCACTGGATGGAGGAGGCACAGCACGCCAAGCTCGACACTCTGATGGTCGAAGCGCTGGCAGTGGGGCGCCCGAAGGAGGACATCGCCAAGGCGATGGACGGCTACCTGTCGCTCGGCGGTCTGTTCGACGGCGGCATCAAGCAGCAGGCCGAGTTCGACATCCCCGCCTTCGTCGCTGCTACCGGACGCACTCTGACCGCGGCAGAGCGCAGCGAGATGGCCGCCCAGCAGCACCAGGCGCAGCGCTGGACCTATATCGGCTCCGGCATGAGCCACCCGAACTTCCTCGCCAGCGTCGGCGCCCTGTCGCCGGAATGGCGCAAGAAGCTCGAGGAGATCGCGCCGCAATTCTCCTGACGTTGCCTACTCGGCCGGTCTGGCTCGCAGGCACAGCAGCGCCGCCAAGGCTGCGAGCCAGAGTGCCGCCGAGATCAGGACGACGTTCACGCCCAGCATGTCCAGCAGGAAGGCGAAGACGAAGGGCGCGAATGCCTGGGACAGACGCGCGGGCGCTCCGAGCAGGCCGGAGCGCTCGCCGTAGCCCTGCGGCCCGAAGATGGCCAGCGGCACCGTGCCGCGGGCGATGGTCAGCAGCCCGTTGCCGGCACCGTAGAGAACGGTAAAGGGTATCGCTGCTGCCGGACCGAAGAGCAGCAGGGCGGCCGCCCCCACGGGATGCAGCAGCGAGGCCAGCCGGGCCGAGACCAGCGGGTGCACATGCCGTAGCAGCACGAACTCGCAGAGCCGCGCTGCCACCTGGCCGGGCCCGACCAGTGCCGCGGCGGCGATGGCTTCGAGCGGCGAGGCGCCGGCCTCTTCGAGCAGCCGCGGCAGATGGGTCGCCATGGCGCCAGTGACGAACCAGCCGGAGGCGAAGACGAAGGCAAGCAGCAGCATCTCGCGGCGCGGTGTCCAGCCGATGCGCGGGGCATCTGCGGTGTCGGCCAGCCGCGCGGGCACGACGAGAGCGGGCAGCACGAAACGGTTGAGTGGCAGTCCGAGGACGAGGTTGAGCGCCGCCCAGAACAGGCAGGTCTCGCGCCAGCCGAAGGCTTCGTTGAGCAGGGCCGAGACCGGCCAGCTCACCGTCGAAGCGAAGCCGGCGAACAGCGTGATGCCGGTGATGGCGCTGCGCGCCTCGCGGCCGTAGAGCGCGGTCAGAGTGGCGAAGGCCGCGTCGTAGAGGCCGAGCGCCATGCCGACCCCGAGGACCGCCCAGGCAACGATGAGCAGGACCGGTCCGTTCGCCAGGCCGAGGATGACCAGACCGGCGGCGATCACCAGGTTGGAAAGGGCGAGCACATCGCGCCCGCCGTAGCGGTCGATGATCCGCCCGATCGTCGGGCCGAGTGCCGCGGTGATCAGCAGTGAGACGGAGAAGATGGCGAAGAAGGCCGCGCGCGAGATGTCGAGGGCACCGCTGATCGGTTCGGCGAGGATCGCCGGCACGTAATAGGTCGAGGCCCAGGCTAGGGTTTGGGCGGTGCCGAGGGCAGTGACGACGACAGCGCGCGAGCGCGAAGGGGGAGGCGTGCTCAGGGCGGTCTCAGACGCGGATAAGCCGGCGCTTGAAGGCGTGGTATAGGCTGAGGCCGACGAGGAAGGCGATGCCGATGTTCCACATCGACAGGCCGGCGGTGACCAGCGTGGTGAAGCGCTCGCCCTTGTCACGGGCGAAATCGCACGAGCCCAGGGCGAGCTGCGCGCCGGCGAGGAACAGCACCACGCCCAGAACCTCCGCGGGGATGGTGCGGAAGACAGTCTGCACCGAGCCGCTGAAGAAGAGGGCGAGAAGCAGCAGCAGCGCGCCGAGGATCACGCAGGAGCCGCCGGTGCGGGCGCCGAAGGCTACATGGCCGGCCATGCCGCCTGCCCCGTGGCACATCGGCACGCCGCCGACCGAGCCCGAGAACAGGTTCATCAGGCCGGTTGACACCGCGACCTTGCGCTCGCTCGCCGGGCGGTCGGGGAAGAGGCGGTTGTTCTCGTCGGTGATGGCGATGACCGCGTTGCCCAAGGTCAGCGGCAGCTGGGGCAGCGCGAGGAAGAGTGTGCCGATGACCAGCTCTGACCCGGTGATGGCATCGAGGGTAAGCGTCGGGAGGCGCAGCTCCGCCTTCATCCCGGCCAGCGCATCGAGCAGTGCCGGATCGCGGATCACCGCCACTACCGCGCCGCTGGCGAGCAGCAGGAACATGGCGGGGATCCTGCGGTTGGTCAGCAGGGCGAGAGTGGCGAACAGGGCGAGGGCGCTCATCCACCAGCCGTTGGCCATCAGCCTGGCGCCGTCGAGCATGAAGCTTAGGCCAAGCCCGAGCACGATGCCGATGGCCACCGGCCGGCTGACCAGGGCTGCGACGCGCTGGGCCGCGCCGGTCAACCCGAGCAGCAGCCAGAGCAGCCCCGTGACCAGCGAGGCGCCATAGACCGCGCCGGCGGTGACGGTCGCAGTCTGCGCCGCCTGTGTGGTGGCCACGGCGCCAATCGCCTTCATCGGCTGTACGGGGAAAGGCGTGCGGTAGACGACGCCGGTGGCGATCAGCGAAACACCGAAGGCGAAGAGGATGCCGAAGGGTTCGAGTCCGAGCAGGGAGATATAGGCGACGACGAAGGGGATCAGCGTGCCGAGGTCACCGAAGGCGCCTGCCCATTCGGCGCGGTCGAAGCGGTTGTGCGCCGGGGTTGTCGTTGCCACAGCGGCGGTATCGGTGTCATTTCGCTCCATCGTTCTGTACCCTAGTCCCGCCCTTCCCGCGCGCCAAGCGCCGCGCGTCTCACCGTCCCCATAAGGAGTGCCCATGAGTGCCGAAGCCCGGATCAAGCAGCTGGGAATCGTTCTGCCGACGACGCCGAAGCCCGTCGCCAACTACGTGCCGTTCCGGCTGCACGGTGCCACCCTTTATCTCTCGGGCCAGGGTCCGCGCGAGGCCGACGGCACGCTGCTGACGGGCAAGGTCGGCAGTGCCGTCAGCGTCGAAGAGGGCTATCGCCGTGCTCGCCTCACCGGTCTTGGCCTGCTGGCGGCTGCGCGTGACGCGCTGGGCTCGCTCGACCGGGTCGAGGCCGTACTCAAGCTGCTCGGCATGGTCAACGGGGAGCCGCTGTTCGGCGACCAACCCAAGGTGATCAACGGCTGCTCTGACCTGTTCGTCGAGGTATTCGGCGAGGCCGGCCGTCACGCCCGCTCGGCCGTCGGAATGGGCTCGCTGCCCGGCAATATCAGCGTCGAGATCGAGGCCATCTTGGCGGTGCGCGGCTGACATCAACCGGCGGGCTCGGCTCGGCGTTGCAGGGCTGCTTTGCGGCAGCGCTCAATGGTCAAATCGCGCTGATTTGTCTATGTTTGACAGGGCGCTTCTGCTAATTGGGCGCGTCCGACCGACCCCTCGGCTCCGGCCTCAAGGACTGCTCGTCACGTGTCTCTAAGTGCTTGTTTTATCAGGCTTCGGCGGGCCCGCTCGCTCGCCCTGCTGGCGGCTCTCGTGCTCTCCTCCTGTGCCGGCGATGGCGGGCTTCCGATCGCTGGAGAGAGCAGTGTTCCGCCGGCCACGGAGGCCGGCAACTTCCTCGCCGCCCGCCAGGCCGAGCGTCAGCGCGACTACGCCGCAGCGGCGCGCTTCATGCTGGCGGCGCTTGAGGACAGTCCCGACAATTACGACATGCTGGTGCGCGCCCAGACCTTCCTGGTCGCCACTGGCCGGTTCGACGAGGCGGTGGCGATCGCCCGGCGGACGCTGCGCGTCTCGCCCGGCCATGCGCAGTCGGCGATGATCATCGCGCTAGCCGACGTGAAGCGCGACGACTTTGCCGGCGCCGAGCGCCAGCTTGAGGGCCAGCCGCTCACCGCCATCAACCGCGTCGTCCTGCCGCTTGCCCAGGCGTGGATGCACGCCGGACAGAACCGTCCGGCGGCGGCACTGAACGCCTTGCGGCCGATTCTCGAGGTCAATGGCTTCCGCCCCCTCTATGAGTATCACTCGGCGTTGATCAACGACTACGCCGGGCGGCCCGAGTTGGCCGAGGACCACTACAAGAAGTCACTGGAAATCGAAGGCGGCGCCCCGGCCCGGCTGGTGGAGGCCGCGGGCAGCTACTACGAGCGCCTCGGACGGCGCGACGAGGCGCGCGCCCTCTATGCCCGCTTTCAGACTGATTCGCGCGACTCGGCGGCGATCGGTGCGGCTCTGCAGCGCGTCACCGGCGGCGGCGCACCGCCGCCGCGCTTGGTGGCGACGCCGGCTGCCGGCCTGGCCGAGGCGCTGTTCAACGTCGCCGGAGCGCTACGCCAGGAGAACAACCAGCCCACCGCCCTGGTCTACGGCCGGATGGCGCTGGCCCTGCAGCCCGACATGCCAGTGGGCGTGCTGCTGGTCGCCGACATCCTCGATGGCTACGGGCGGCGCGAGGACGCCAACGCCCTGTACGCCCGGATTCCACGCAGCTCGCCGCTCGATTGGTCGGCGCGTGTGCGCATCGCCGAGAACCTCCATCTGATGGACAAGCCCGACGAGGCGATCAGGGCGCTCGAGGCGATGGCGGCCGAGCGGCCGGAGCGGGTCGAGCCGTTGATCTCATTGGGTGCCGTGCTGCGCGCCAAAGAGCGTTTCGCCGACGCGGCGAAGGTCTACGACCGGGCGCTGGCCCGGGTGCGCGCGCCCGAGCCGCGCCACTGGTCCATCTTCTACGCGCGCGGCATCGCGCATGAGCGCTCCAAGCAGTGGAACAAGGCCGAGGCTGATTTCATCCGCGCCCTGGAGCTGCAGCCTGAGCAACCCGACGTGATGAACTACCTTGCTTATTCCTGGGTCGACCAGGGCATCACCGGGCGCTATGCCGAGGCGCGCAAGATGCTGGAGCGCGCTGTGGCGCTGCGTCCCAACAGCGGCCACATCGTCGACAGCCTGGGCTGGGTGCTCTACCGCACCGGCTACTACGCCGAGGCCGTCGAGGTACTGGAGCGCGCGGTCGAACTCTTGCCGGGCGATCCCGTGTTGCTCGACCATCTCGGCGATGCCTACTGGCAGGTCGGGCGCTTCAACGAGGCGCGTTTCCAGTGGCAGCGCGCCCTCTCCAACAAGCCGGAGCCCGAAGCGAAGGTGGAGATAGAGCGCAAGCTGGCGAGCGGCCTGCCGCGCCGAACGGTACGCCAGGGAAGCTGAGCCGGCCTGCCGGGGGATTTCCGTTTTGAGACCGAGTCCGATCGCGGCGTTGCCTGTGGCCGCCCTCAGCGAGACCGCCCCCGCCAAGCTCAATCTCTATCTGCACGTCGTCGGCCGGCGATCGGACGGTTACCATCATCTCGACAGCCTCGTCGCCTTCACCCAGGCCGCCGACCGCTTGCGCGCCGAGCCCGCACCCGAGCTGTCGCTCGCCGTCGATGGGCTGTTCGCCGAAGGGTTGAAGGGTGAGACGAACAACATCGTGCTCAAGGCGGCGCGGGCGCTGGCCGCGCACGCAGCGGTCGCGACCGGCGCTCGCCTGACGCTGATCAAGAACCTGCCCGTCGCCTCTGGGATCGGCGGTGGCTCGGCCGACGCGGCAGCTGCCCTGCGCCTGCTGCGCCGCCTGTGGCGGCTCGAGATCGACGACGCGGCACTGCAGGGGATCGCCGCAATGCTGGGTGCCGACGTGCCGGTCTGCCTGGCCAGCGCCACGTCCTACATGGGCGGCATCGGCGAGGAACTGGCGCCCGCCCCACGGCTGCCGGCGGTCGGCATCGTGCTGGTCAACCCGCGCGTGCCGCTGATCACCGCCCGTGTATTCCAGGCGCGCAACGGCCTTTTCTCGCAGCCGGCCCGCTTCGACGAGACGCCGGCCAGCGCCCGGCATCTTGCGACGATGCTGGCCACGAGGGGCAACGATCTTCAGGCGCCGGCGGCGACACTGGTGCCGGCGATCAACTCCGTGCTCGACGCGCTACGCGCCAGTCCGGGCTGCCTGCTCGCGCGTCTGTCGGGCAGCGGGGCGACGGCGTTCGGCCTCTATGAGAACGAGCCCGCAGCAGCTATGGCAGCTTCGTGGATCGGCGCGCGCGAGCCCCATTGGTGGGTCGTGCCGACACGGCTGCGCGGGTGACATTTCCCGTGAAACAAGCTTGAATGCCGGCCTAATCGCCACGATGCAGCGTCAGCGGGAGAGAGACATATGACGACCAAAGTTGCCCTTGTTACCGGCGCCAGCAGCGGCATCGGCCGCGCCTCGGCCCTGGCCCTGGCCCGCGATGGATACGCCGTGGTGCTCGCCGGGCGGCGCAAGGAGCAGCTAGAAGAGACGGCACGTCAGGCCGGCAATGCCGAGACCCTGGTGGTGCCGACCGACGTCGGCGATGCCGCGCAGATCAAGGCGCTGTTCGCCAGGACCAGGGAGCGGTTCGGCCGGCTCGACGTGCTGTTCAACAACGCCGGTATGGGCCTGCCCGCCGTGCCAATGGAGACGTTGACCGTCGAGCAATGGAAGCAGGTGGTCGACGTCAACCTGACGGCGCCGTTCCTCTGCACGCAGGAAGCCATCAAGATCATGAAGGAGCAGAAGCCGCGCGGCGGGCGCATCATCAACAACGGCTCGATCTCAGCGCATGCACCGCGGCCGCACTCCGTGGCCTATACCTCGACCAAGCACGCCATCACCGGCTTGACCAAGTCGACCTCGCTCGACTGTCGCCAGTACGACATCGCCTGCGGCCAGATCGACATCGGCAACGCCGCCACCGAGATGACCGAACGTATGGCCAAGGGCGTGCCGCAGGCCAACGGCACGACGATGGTCGAGCCGCGCATGCACGTCGACAACGTGGCCAAGACCATCTCCTATATGGCCAGCCTGCCGCTCGATGCCAACGTGCAGTTCGTCACCGTGATGGCGACGACTATGCCCTTCGTCGGCCGAGGCTAACGCCGCTCCGCGGCAGGCCGTCGGACTGGGGTGAACGCGAACTAGGATCAGCGCGCAACGCCAGACGTTGCGCCGGGAGGAAGCAGCTTCGTGTCGGCTGGCGATCTGTCGAACGTCGTCTTGGGCCTGCTGACGGTGTTGGCTGGACTCGAGATTCTGCTCTTTGTCTTCCGCGGCACGCTGCTGCAGGTCGGCCAGTCGCGCGGCCTGGAGCGCCAGATCGCGGAGCTGGAAGAGGAGCAGGCCGAGGCGAATGAGCGCAACCGCGAGCGCGACCAGGAACTGACGGCGGCCACTGCGCGGGCCAACGAGGCACAGGCGAGCCTGCGTCGCGCTGGCACGCTGGCCGCCGAGGCCCAGCAGTCACGCGACGTACTGGTGCACCGGCTGGGTGAGCCGCCGGGGCCGAGGTTCCGCGCCAGCCTGGGCAAGACGCTGCCCGTACCGCCCGACCCGAACCAGGCGCTGATCTGGTCCTATCCGCATTTCGTCGACGTCTGGGCGCCGGATCCGGCGGCGGCGCTGGAGCTGGCACTCCACAGTTTCGCGGACCGTACGGGCTACGAGCTGGGGCCGTTTCAGCTGCTCGACGATCGTCCGGCTCCCGAGCCGGCCGCCGCGCCCCAGTCCGGCAACGCTGTGGAGGGCGGCTGAGATGTCTTCCGGGGTCTTCTGGTTCGGCCTGCTGCTGGCTGCCGGTTGGTTCGCCTTCCTGCTGCGCCGTTTCCAGCTCTACTGGGATACCGGGCAGGGGCGGATCATGACGTTGGGCCAAGCGCGGCGCCAGGCCGAGCGCGCTGTAGCGGACGAGAAGCAGCGCTGGGAGAAACTGGGCAACCAGATCGCGCAGGCACGGGCCAACGCGGAAAAGGCGCAGCACGACGAACAGGAGCTGCGCCAGAAGCTGGCGGCGCGCGGGCCGTCGCCCACGGTGGAGATCCTGGTCACCGCCGAGTTCCCGGCCTCGGCCAGCGAGTCGCCCTGGATCGCCAATCTCGTGCCGCGCCCGAACGCTGCCGCCGTCAACCCGCCGCCGGTCCTGCTCTGGGCTCCCGATCACCCTTCGGCGGTCGCGCGGGCGAAGCGATTTGCCGACGAGATGCGCTGCACGGTCAATGATCTCCGGCGCCTGGCCGAGGCGCGCCGCTAGCGCCGCCCCGCGCCTTTGTCGACCAGCGCGGCAGGAAGCGCACCGGCGGATGGCGCGAGGATGAGCGCCATGAGGCGGGCAATCGGCCCGGCCGGCTGCCTGGCGTAAGACCGCCTCGGGCTGGAATTTCGTCTGAAGCAGCGCCGTTGTCTGGCGCGGCCGGGGGTGCTAAGTCCTCGTCCTAACTCCCGAAATACACGCTCCCGAAATTCCGGAACCCCGCATGACCAAGCCTGTTGCCCTCATCACCGGCGTCACCGGGCAGGACGGCGCCTATCTGGCCGAGCTGCTGCTCGACAAAGGCTATGTAGTACATGGGCTGAAGCGCCGCTCGTCGTCCTTCAACACCGCCCGCGTCGACCATCTCTACGCCGACCCGCACCAGAAGGGCGTGCAGTTCTTCATGCATTACGGCGACATGACCGACGCCACCAACCTCATCCGCCTGGTGCAGGAGACGCAGCCCAACGAGATATACAATCTCGCGGCGCAGAGCCATGTGCAGGTGAGCTTTGAGACACCGGAATACACGGCTAACGCCGACGGGCTGGGCACGCTGCGCCTGCTCGAGGCGATGCGCATCCTGAAGCTCGAGAAGAGTGTCCGCTTCTACCAGGCCTCGACTTCGGAGCTCTACGGCCTGGTGCAGGAGAAGCCGCAGCGCGAGACCACGCCGTTCCGGCCGCGCAGCCCGTATGCGGCAGCCAAGCTCTACGCCTACTGGACGACGGTCGGTTACCGCGAGTCCTACGGCATGCACGCCTCCAACGGCATCCTCTTCAACCACGAGGGGCCGACGCGTGGCGAGACCTTCGTCACCCGCAAGATCACCCGTGCCGTGGCGGCGATCGAGGCCGGGCTGCAGGATCGCCTCTATCTCGGCAACATCGATGCCTCGCGCGACTGGGGCCATGCACGCGACTATGTAGAAGGAATGTGGCTGATCCTGCAGCAGAAGGAACCGGACGATTACGTCCTGGCCACGGGCGAGACGCACACCGTGCGCGAGTTCGTCGAGCTGGCTTTCGGCCATGTCGGCCGCAGGATCGAGTGGCGGGGCAAGGGCGTCGACGAGAAGGGTATCGATGCGAAATCCGGCGCTGTGCTGGTCGAGATCGACCCGCGCTATTTCCGGCCAACCGAGGTCGACTTTCTGCTGGGCGATCCGGCCAAGGCCCGCGCCAGGCTGGGCTGGACACACAAGACCAGCTTCCCGCAGCTGGTGCGCGAGATGGTGGACGCCGACCGCAAAGCGGTGCAAAAAGAACGCGAGCGTCATGACCGCCACGGGTAACAAGGCCATTTTCTCGCTTGCCGACAAGCGAGTATTCGTCGCCGGCCACAAGGGCATGGTCGGTTCGGCCATCGTGCGGCGGCTGCGCGCGACCGGGGCCGAGATCCTCACCGTCGACCGCCGGCAGGTCGACCTGACGCGCCAGGCGCCGGTCGAGGAGTGGTTCGCCGCCAACAAGCCCGATGCTGTGTTCGTGGCAGCGGCCGAGGTCGGCGGCATCCACGCCAACAGCTCGCGCCCGGCCGATTTCCTCTACGACAACCTGGCGATCGAGACCGCGACCATCCACGCTGCCAAGCAGGTCGGCGTCAAGAAGCTGCAGTTCCTCGGCTCGACCTGCATCTATCCGCGTTTGGCACCCCAGCCGATGAAGGAGGAGACGCTGCTTACCGGGCCGCTCGAGCCCACCAACGAATGGTACGCCATCGCCAAGATCGCCGGCCTCAAGATGTGCCAGGCCTATCGGCGGCAATACGGCTGCGACTTCACTTCGGTGATGCCGACCAACCTCTACGGGCCGGGCGACAATTTCGATCCGGCCGAGAGCCATGTGCCGGCGGCCATGGTGCTCAAGACCCACAACGCCAAGCTGAGCGGCGCGCCTTCGATCGAGATTTGGGGTACGGGCACGCCGCGGCGGGAGTTCCTCTATGTCGACGATCTGGCCGATGCCTGCGTCTACCTGATGGAGCGCTATTCCGGCGAGGAGATCGTAAATATCGGCACGGGGAGCGACATCACCATCCGCGAGCTGGCCGAGACGGTGGCCCGGGTCGTCGGCTTCCGCGGCTCCTTCACCTACAACACCTCGAAGCCCGACGGTGCGCCGCGCAAGCTGGTCGATGTCGGCCGGCTCACATCCCTGGGCTGGACGGCGACCACCGGCCTCGAAGAGGGCTTCCGCCGGACCTACGACTGGTTCCTCAAGAACGTCGCTTCCAAAGCGGCTTAACCGTTCTCCGTCCTTCGGGTGTTTGACCGTATGGGGCTTCCCGTATATCTACGGGGCCTTCCGGGCTGTTGGGGCGTAGCCAAGTGGTAAGGCAGCGGATTTTGATTCCGCCATTCCTAGGTTCGAATCCTAGCGCCCCAACCATGCGCGATCGCCGGCTTGCCCCGCCGAGGCGCCTGTTGTGGGCCTGTTAGGCGGGCGGGGCGCCGGATGTCCGAGTCGTCCCCGTTGCGGCCACCGCTGACCGATTCGCGACTCGGTGCCCTCTTCGCCTACTGGGACGGAAAGCGTGGCAGCCGGGCCATGCCCAGACGCAGCGATATCGACCCGGTCGAGATGCGGCAATGGCTGGGCAACCTGCTGCTCATCGATGTGACCGTTGAAGGAAAATTCGTCTATCGGCTCTACGGCACACGTTTCGTCGACAATTTCGGCCGCGATATGACCGGCCGCTCGGTCGACGACTTGCCGCCCGAGCAGCAGGGGCGGGTGCGCGGCGACTACGAGGCGGTGTGCGCCACCCGCCTGCCGCGGGCCCGACTCTATACAGCCTCCTTCGAGGTGCCGCAGCGCCGCCCGCTGCAGCGTGCCGAGCCGCAGGTCGTGACCTGGGAGCGCCTGGTCATGCCGCTCAGCGACGGCGCCGAGCGTGTCGATATGTTGCTTGTTGCCGCCTACCCGCTGCCCGACCTCAGACCGTCGAGCAACTGATTGGGCTGCCTCCGCTGGCGATTGCCAGCACTGGTAACCTGCTCTAGTAGCGGTTGTTCAGTACCAGTTCTGGGGGAAGCCATGATCAAGCTTCGCGGTTTGCTGCTCGCCGCCGGCATCGCTGGAGTGCCTTGGGCCGACGGAGCAGCCAATCCGGCGCTGGAGGGCGCGGTATTCGCCGGCGCCAACGCTATGATCGAGCAGGTCGGGACCGGCCCCTGCCCAGCTACCGGCAGCGTCCTGTGGCGCGTCGACATACGCGGTACGGGGCTGCGCTTCAAGTGGACCTACCATCGTGACCGTGACGCGGCACTCGCCGAAGGTTCGGAGATCCTGGCCCTGGCCGCCGACGGCACGTTCGGGCGCGTCGTGCCGCGTGACGGCGGCACCTCGACCTCCACAGGACTTCTCGGGTCCAAGGGAGGATATTTCGAGGTTCTCTACCGGCGCGGCGATTTCGTCTGCCGCCAGCGCACCGATCTGGTGCGCATCCAGGCGACAGAAACCCGCAAGAACGAACTCATGCGGGCGCTGATCACCGAAGCCAACATGCTGACCGGGATGAACGACCTGATCAACGCCTTCGCTCCGGCCATCCTGGCCGACATCCGGCGGCGCGTACCGACGCTGACCGACGACGCGGCACGGGCGATGTCGGAGGAGATCATCGCGGAGTTCCGCCTCTCCATCGGTGAGTTTGTCGAGATTATGTCTGCGATCACTAGTGTCCGGCTAATTCATGAACAGTTTCAACTGGCTGTCCATCTGGTCCGGC
>VGEI01000045.1 GCA_016869415.1 Alphaproteobacteria bacterium | reverse complement strand
AGAGCAACCCGAAGGGCCGGGGGAATTTGCGCCGCGGGTTCGTCGCGGGGCTTGCCCGTAGTTCCGGCTACGCGCTTCGCCCCGCTCCTGCCCGCGACGTAAATTCCCTCCGGCGCAGCGTTCCCATCTACCCGGGATATGCTCTAGGCGGGGCCCGGAACTCGCAGGGACCCCGCTAAGTTCACTTCCGCCACATCGTGTCAAAATGGTGCAGGCAATTTTCTTAGCGTGCAAGCCGTTGGGAAGGCGGCATGTTCTTGTGTGCAATAGTGTCCAGAGTGTCTAATGGGACGCTCGATCTGCCTTAATTGGCGGAAATTTTTTAGAGCCGACCTCTAGACATAGTGTCTGTTAATGCCCATTTGCGATGAATCGGCGGTTTCGCCGTTGTCCCGGACGAAGCGGCCGCCGCCATGGGCTCAATCGACCTTGATGCTGACGTCCTTCACCAGCCTGCCGAACTTCGCGTGGTCGGCAGCGATCCGCCGGGCGAATTCCTCGCGGCTCGAGATGTAGGGCTCGAGGCCGCCGGCCTTGTTGTACTTCTCCTTGAGATCCGCCTGCTCCAGAGCTTTGGAGGTTTCCGCATGCAGCCGGGCCAGTACGGGCTCCGGCGTGCCGGCGGGGGCGAACAGCGCCAGCCAGATGCTGTTGCTGTAGCCGGGATAGAACTCGCCGATGGTCGGCAGCTCGGGGAAGGTAAGGGAGCGCTTCTCGCCGGTGACGGCCAGGGCCCGCAGGTTGCCGGCGCGGATCTGCGGCGCGGTCGAGGAGCCGGCGAACATCGCCGCGACCTCGCCGGCGACGGTGGCCGTGGTGGCCGGGGCGCCGCCGCGGTAGGGCACGTGCACCAGCTCGATCCCGGCGCGCTGCTTGAGCATCTCCATCGACAGGTGATGCTGGCTGCCGTTGCCGCCGGAGGCGTAGGCCAGCGGCGGGCTGGCCTTGCGCGCGTAGTCGATGAACTCGGCGAAGCTGTTGACCGGCAGCTTCGGGTTCACCGAGAGCACGAACTCGTTGGCCGCGACCGTGGCCACCGGCACCAGATCCTTCATCGGGTTGACCGGGGTCGCGGGATAGAGGTGCGGATTGATCACCACCTGGCTGTCGGCGATCAGGGCCAGCGTGTAGCCGTCGGCCGGCGACTTGGCGAGCATCTCGACCGCGATGATGCCGTTCGAGCCGGCCCGGTTCTCGACCACGATGGGCTGGCCTAGGGATTCGTTGAGCTTCTCTCCAAGGATGCGCGCGGCGATATCCGGCGCCCCGCCCGGCGGGATGGGGATGAGGATCTTGATCGGCCGGGACGGGAATTGCTGGGCGTCCGCCGGCACCGCGGTCAGCGCCAACCCCGCCAGCAGCAGCAACGCAAGGGTCCGGGAGAATCGCCGCATGATCGTTTCCTCCTGGGCTCCGGCCGCCGCCGGTCAGACCTTGAAGCGGGTCTGGACTTCCGGCGCGAAGAGCTCCTCCACGGCCATCTTACGATGGCTCACACCCTGTTCGTAGGCGTATTGGGCGAAGGCCTCGAGGGTGGTGCGGTTGGCCTCGATGCCGTAGGGCCAGAAGTCGCTACCCAGCTGCTCACGCGACAGCTGCGTGTGCTCGGCCATCCAGGGGATCGGGTAGTAGGAGGCCGTGATGTCGGTGAGCCGGGCAAGGCTGCGGTTCTTCGCCGCCTCGAAGGCCTTGAAGAGGTTCATGGCGATCCAGCGGTGCCGCTCGTAGGTCTCGCGGCGCAGGGCCACGACATGCATGATCGGGTAGATGCCGGTCTTCTTCCAATACGGCAGCTCGACGGCGCGGTAGTCCTCGAACAGCCGGCGGAGGCGTTTGTCGCCCGCCGCGATAGGGCTGGGCGGCCGGGCCGAGAGGATGGCGTCGAGCTCGCCCTGGAGCAGCATGTCGGAGAGGGTCTTGTCGCGCACCACGGTGAGGCGCAGCCCCTCGGGCAGCTTCAGCGCCACCTTCTCGGCGCGGCCCGGCTCGTTGACCCCGCCCTGGTGCCAATGCACCGAGCGGAGGTCGACGCCGTGCTCGTGGGCCAGCATGCCGCGCGAATAGACCGAGGCGGTCTGCGCCCATTCCGGCAGGCCGATGCGCTTGCCGGCCAGCTGCTCGGGCGCCGAGATCTTGCTGTCGGCCCGCACGTAGATCGAGGAATGGCGGAAGACCCGCGAGGGGAAGACCGGGATGGCGACGAAACCGCGATCGTCCTGGGAGGCGAGGGAGATCACCTTGCCGAAGGACATCTCCGAGACATCCCACTCCCGGTACTTGGTGAAGCGGTAGAAGATCTCCTCGATCGGCAGCGGCAGCACGGTGAGGTCGATGCCCTCCGCCCTGACCGACCCGTCCAGCAGATCGCGAACGTGGTCGTAGGGGCCGATGGCCATCGTCAAGGCAAGATTGGGCATGTTCGGGAACCTGTCGTGGATGCGGCAGTGAGACTAACAGCCTTGGCGGCAGGGCAAAACACGGCGTGTATTGCGGAATACGCGCCCCGGGACCGCCGTTGTCGCTTGCCGAGCGCCGTCCGCCGCCTGCTTCGGCCCTATTTCGGCCATCAAGTCTTGCTAACCACGAGCCGCTGACTGACAGACCCCCTCATGGATCTTTCGGCTATCACTCAGGACTCTCGGCGCGCCGGTCTCCCGGCTGACGCCGATCCGCGCGGCCCCTGGCGGATGCAGCGCCAGGCGATGGAGGCGCAGCGCCATCGCTTCACCCGGGGCGGGGTTCGGCGGTCATCGGCCGTCTCGCCCGTCGTCAAACTGGCCGAGCCGCTGCTGCGGCTGGCCGGCTGGCATCGTCAGGGCATCCGGAACTCCCTGACACTGGGTGTCAGCGAGATCGAGCTTTTCTTTGCCGATCTGCCGCCGGCATTCGACGGCTATTCGATCCTTCATTTCAGCGACCTGCATGTCCGCCGCCTGCCGCGGCTGATCGACCGCATCGTCGAGAGGGTCCGGGATGTCGAGGCCGATCTGGCGGTGATCACCGGCGATTTCCAGACCCGCGGCTGGCCGTCGCCGGCGGCGGTCGCCGCAGATGCCGGACGCCTGGTCTCGGGGCTGAGGGCCCGCGACGGCGTGCTCGGCGTTCTGGGCAATCACGACCGCCATCAGATCGTCGAGCCCCTGGAGGCTGCCGGCGTCCGGCTCCTGCTCAACGAGCAGACCGCCATCGTGCGCGGCGGCGGGACGATCGGCGTCACCGGTGTGGACGACGTGAACCGCTACTATACGCCGGAGGCCGACCGGGTGCTGCGCTCCCGCCGGCCCGGCCAGTTCTCGCTTGCCCTGGTGCATAGCGCCGAGATGGCGGATGTCGCCGCGGCGGCCGGCCACGCGCTCTATCTCTCGGGTCACACCCATGGCGGCCAGATATGCCTGCCCGGCGGCCGCCCGCTGTTCACCGCGCTCGACAGCCACCGCCGGCTCGCGGCCGGCCAATGGCAGTGGGACCGCATGCTCGGCTACACCTCGCGGGGTGTCGGCGTCGGCCAGCGCGCGCGCTTCAACTGTCCGCCGGAGATCGTCCTGCTGCGGCTGCGCTGCGAGCCGGTCCCGCTGCTGCCCGCTTAGGCCGCGACCAGAGTCTGCAGGTCGAAGCTCTCGTCGGCCGCCTGCTGGGGTGTCGGCGAGCGGCCGAGGGCCAGCAGCTTGCGCCCCAGCATGTGGTCGGCAGCGCGGTTGACGGAGTCGATCGCCACAAGCCGGCCGCTCCGGAAATAGAAGATGGAGAAGCGGCGCTGCTCCAGGGAGCCGCGCACGGCATGCCGGTCGGATCCCTGCACCAGGCCGACCATCTGCAGCTTCAGCTCGTACTGGTCGGACCAGAACCACGGCACGCTCTCGTAGGGTTTCTCCTGGCCGGCGAGCGTGGCGCCGGCGGTCTTGGCCTGGTCGATGGCGTTCTGCACGGACTCCAGCCGTAGCAACTGACCGGCAAACGCGCTGGGGTGACGGGTGCAATCGCCGGCCGCCACGACCAGCGGATCGGTCGTGCGGGCGAAACGATCGACGACGAGCCCGTCCTGGCAGGCGAGGCCGGCGCGCCCGGCGAGCTCCGTGTTCGGCACCACGCCGATGGCGATCAGCACGAGATCGGCGGCGAGGGTCTCGCCATCGCCGCAGACCACCGATTGAACGCGGCCGTTTGCACCGCGGATGTCCCGCACGGTGGAGCGCAGGCGCAGTGCGACGCCGCGGCTGCGATGGACATCCGCCAGGAAGGCTGCGATCTGCGGCGAGACGCCCCGCGCCAGCAGGCGCTCCTGGGCTTCGACGATGACGACCGGCTTGCCCATGGCCGCAGCCACGGAGGCGAGTTCGAGACCGATGAAGCCGCCGCCGATCACCACGATGCTGCCGGCGCCGCCGAGCCGCTCGCGCAGGCGGTCGGCATCGGCCAGCGAGCGCAGGAAGAGGACGCCGTCGAGATCGGCGCCGGGCAGCGGCAGCGGACGGGGTCGCGTGCCGGTCGCCAGCGCCAGGCGGTCGAAGGCGAGGCTGCCGCCGCCCGCCAGCGAGACGCGCCGGGCGGCGAGGTCGAGGCTTTCAGCCCTCTGACCCAGCAGGGTCTCGATGCGGTTGTCGCGGTAGAATGCCTCGGCGCGCAGGGGCAGGGCGGCGGGCGTGAACTTGCCGGTCAGATAGCCCTTGGATAGTGGTGGGCGTTGATAGGGAAGGACCGGCTCTTCGCTGACCAGGCGGATCGGCTCGGCGTAGCCGGCCTCACGAGCCGAGGCGGCGATCTGCATCGCCGCGTAGGAGCCGCCGACGATGACCAGGCCGGCGCTCACAGCGACTGCTTGTCAGGAATCCGTACGGTCAAGCCGTCAAGTGCTGCGGTCATGCTGATCTGGCAGCTGAGGCGGCTGTTGGGCTTGCGCTCGGCCGCAACGCCGCTCAGCAGGTCGCTTTCCGAGAGATCCGGCGGCGGGACCTTGTCGGCGAAGGCGGGTTCCACGTAGACGTGGCAGGTGGCGCAGGAGCAGCACCCGCCGCATTCCGCTTCGATGCCAGGCACGTTGTTCTGGATGGCGCCGAGCATGACGCTGGTTCCTTCGGGCACGTCGACCCGACGCTCGCTTCCATCCTTCAAGACATAGACGACAGCCGGCATACACACCTCATCGGACAGGCCTGGCGGAAAAAAGGAGTGTCTAGCACTTCAGCGCGGCCGGGTGAAACCCTCCGCAAGCAGGCCGGAGCGCCGCAGCGAGGCGATCATCGAGGTCTGCAGCAGGTGCTGATAGGCGAGGTCCCGGCCGCCGGCGATACGGCGCCACTCCTCGAGGTTCCGCTGGCGGGTCTCGGGATCGCGCTCCTCCAGCAGCTTCTTATTACGTGCCGTCATGGCGTTGATGGCATTCACCGCCTCCGGCTTGCGCTGGGCTTCGTAGCCGTCGAGCAGGGCCTCGTCGGTCCGGCCGTGCCAGACCGCGATCAGGCGCCCGGTCAGGCTCACGGCATCGTGAAGCCCGCCGTTGAGCCCCATGCCGCCGAGCGGGTTGTTGATGTGGGCGGCGTCGCCGGCCAGGAATACCGGACCCTTGCGGTAGGTTGCGGCGACACGCTGGCTGACCCGGTAGATCGCCTTGACCAGGATCTCATAGGGCTCGGCGCGCGGCAGCAGGTTCTGCAGGCTTGCCTGGATGCTCGCCTCCTGCATCGCCTCATCGGGCTCGGTGCCGGGATCGACCGGCGTGACGAAGCGCCACATATCGGGGATTTCCAGCAGCAAATACCACTCGACCGGGTCGGCCGTGTAGTTGACGGAGCAGATGTCGCGCATCGCCGTCTTGAAGTCGAAACGCGTGCCGGCGACGAGGAAATGCTCGGGGTAGGTGAAGCCCTCGAATTCGATGCCCAGCGCCCTGCGCACCGTGCTGCGCCCGCCGTCGGTACCGATCACGTAGTCGGCGTCGAGGTGTTCTTCGCCGCGTGTAGACCGGACCGTTACCCGCGCACCGTCGTCGCCCGCGGCGATGCCCGTGACCTCGTGCCCGAAACGCAGGTCGACACCAGGAATCTCCCTGAGACGGTCATAGGCCCAACCCACGAGCTTGAACTGCTCGCATTGGAGCCGGTAGGGATGGCCGGTGTCGTGCCGCAGCAGCGAGAGGTCGAACTCGGCGATCTTGCCGGCCCGGCGGTCGCGATATTGCATTACCGGCGCGATCAGTCCCATGCTGACCAGCGCTTGTGTAGCGCCGCAGGCCTCCAGCAGGTCGAGGGTCGGCGGGTGGAAGGTCGAGGCACGATAGTCGATCACGACACCGGCCTCGCGCTCGAGCACGGTGACCGGAATGCCGGCACGGGCCAGGATCAGCGCGGTGATCGCGCCGACAGGGCCCGCACCCGCGACAAGGACGCGATCGTGCCGTCGTTTCATGGCGTGAGGCGGACGCTAGACGACCGGGCGTGATACTGTCGATGGTCTGGCTTGAGGCGGATCAATGAGTTGGCTCCGGCTGACCTTCAGTCATCTCGGCTTCTTCGTGCGCGAGGTCTCGCGAGGAGTGGCGTGCCGGGCTGGACCGGCGGATGGATGCCTGAAGTCGTGGTCTGAGAGAAATTTCGCTTGCCGGCAAGAAAAACTAAAAGGACAAGGTTCCCGGGGTCGACCATAGAGGGCGCATGGGCCGTCGTTTACCGCCGCTCAACGCGCTGCGCGCGTTTGAAGCGGCTGCACGTCATCTGAGTCTGTCGCGCGCCGCGGACGAGCTGAGTGTCACGCCGGCGGCTGTCAGCCATCAGATCCGCACGCTCGAGGACCATCTGGGTGTCGCGCTGTTCCGCCGCGACGGGCGTTCGCTGCTGCTGACCGACGCGGGCCAGGCCTGCCTGCCGGGTATCCGCGAAGGCTTCGAACGGCTGGCCTCGGCGATCGATGAGATCGACTCCCTGGGTATGGCGGGGGTGTTGACGGTCAGCGTCGCCCCGTCCTTTGCCGCCAAGTGGCTGGTGCCGCGGCTCGACCGTTTCCAGGTCAGGCACCCGGAGATCGACGTCCGGGTTTCGGCCTCGATGCAGGTCACCGATTTCTCGCGCGACGATGTCGACCTCGCGATCCGCTACGGCGCCGGCCGCTATCCCGACCTCGTCGTCGAGAAGTTGCTCGAGGAATCCGTTTTCCCGGTCTGCAGCCCGGGCCTACTCAAGGAGAAGGGCCCGATCGACACGCCGGAAGCGCTACGCAGCCACACGCTGCTGCACGACGACAGCCCGGACAACGACGAATCCTGCCCAACCTGGGCGATGTGGCTAAAGGCGGCGGGCGTGGAGATGGACGCCTCGCGCGGGCCCCGCTTCAACCAGTCCAGCCTGGTTATCGAGGCGGCTGCCCTGGGCAAGGGGGTAGCGCTGGCCAAGGCAACCCTGGCGGCGGCCGATCTGGCTGAAGGAAGGCTGGTCAAACCCTTCCCGGTCAATGCCCCGGTGGGGTTTGCCTATTACGTGGTTTGCCCCAAGGCGAAGCTGAACCTGCCCAAGGTGGCTCTGTTCCGTGACTGGGTGCGGGCCGAGGCCGCAGCCTGACCGGTCCCCGGCTGAGCTGCGCAGAAAATCTAAAGACACCCCTTAGAATTCATGCCGTGCGTTGTGGCTTAAGGTCCGTAGCATCGGGGCATGGTCAGTCTCGACTCTGAGCAGCTCCGCCAGTTCCACGATCAGGGTTTCCTGGCCCTGCCGGGCCTGTTCGCTTTCGACGAGATCGCCTGGGTCCGCGACGAGGCGCAAGCCGTGGCACTGCGCTCGACCGCCCGTGGCTCCTGGCCCGACGAGGCTCCCGAAGGGACCATCTACGGCGCCGACGCCAACGAGGACGTCTTCGGCCGTCTCGCCCGCCATACACGTATTCTCGGGGCTGCCAGCGCCCTGATCGGCAATGAGCTCTACATCCATCAAAGCCGGCTGCTGACCTGGCGCGCTCCCGCACGATCCGAGGGGCGGCTGGTGCGTGACTTCTCCTCATGGGCGGCCCTGGACGGCATGAGGAAGCCACACGCCGCCACCGCGGCGGTCCTGCTTGAGGATGCGGCTTACGAGCCAGCCCTGAGCGTCGTCACTGGCTCCCACCGCCAGGAGGGGCTGTCCCAGGGCGGCTCGCAGCGGCTGGTCCCGGTGGCCGGGGGGACCGGCAGTGTCGTCTTCTTGGACGCCAACCTGGCCTATGTGCTGGGGCCGGCGGGCGACCGCCCGCATCACCGCCTGTTCCTGATCTCGTTCAACCGATTGGACAACCAGCCGGGGCACCCCCGCGGCGACCCGTACTCGGCACTCAAAGCCCGCGCCCCGCTCGCCGAGGCCGACGACAGCCTGTGGCCGGCGCCCTGGTGTGCGGCCGGTTAGCTCCCTCTGACCTTCAACAACGGTGACGTGAACTACCGCCGGCTCCGTGGCGGCCATGTCGTTCAAGAGCAAGACCGATGGACTACCTGCCTCTCTTTGTCGATCTCCGCCAGCGCCCCGCTCTGATTGTCGGCGGCAGCGAGCAGGCCGCGCAGAAGATGCGGCTGCTGCGTGGGGCAGGGGCCCGGGTGACCGTGATCGCCGAGGCGCCTGTCGCCGAGATCGCCGACCTCGCAGAGGCCGGGGAGATCACGCTCGAGCGGCGTGGCTTCGTCGCGTCTGATGTGAATGGGTGTACAGCCGTCGTCAGTGCGGACCCTGGCTACGACAAGGCGGTATCGACAGCGGCGCGGGTCGCCAATATCCCGGTCAACGTCATCGACCGAGCCGACCTGTCGAGTTTCCTGGTGCCGGCAATCGTCGATCGCTCGCCCATCGTTGTCGGCATTTCCTCCGGTGGCAACGCGCCGCTGCTGGCACGCCTGCTCCGCGACCGGCTGGAAGCCTTGCTGCCGGCCCGTCTAGGCGAGCTCGCCCGCTTCGCTGCGCGCTTCCGCACGGCGGTGCGCGGCCTGATCGGAGAGGCGCGCAGCCGACGCCGCTTCTGGGAGCGGTTCTTCGACAGCCCGGTGGCAGAAGCCGTGCTTTCCGGAAACGACCAGGCTGCGCGTGAGGCCATGCTGCCGCTGCTCAATAACAATGCGGTGCAGGACAAGACCGGCGTCGTCCATATCGTGGGCACGGGCCCTGGTGATCCGGACCTGCTCACCGTCCAGGCGCTGCGCTTGATGCAGCAGGCGGACGTAGTCCTCTATGACGAGCAGATCGGGCCCGAGATCCTCGACCGTGTGCGCCGCGACGCCGAGCGGGCTTATATCGGCAAGACCACGAGCCGCGATGCTCTGGCTCGGGGTGAGATCAATCAGCTTCTTCATGCGCACGCCTCGGTGGGCAAGCGGGTGCTGCGTCTGCATGCAGGTGATGTAGCGAGCAGCGGGAGTAGGGAAGTCGACTATCTCCGCCATCATTGCATTGCGACGATCATCGCACCCGGCATTGCAGCCTGGCCGCAGGCCCAGCGTGTGAGGGTGAGCGCATGATCAAGAACAAGAACCTCACCGGCCCCCAGTCCGTCACGGCCAATCGCCTGGCCGATGGGGTGGTGGTCTTTCTGACCGCAGATAGCCAATGGTCGCCGCGGGTCAGCGACAGTGCGGTGGCGCAGGACGCTGCGACGGCGGCGGCGCTGATGGCCATTGCCGGCAAGGCCGCCGCCGACCGGATCGTCGTCGCGCCTTACCTTTTCGAAGTCGGCGTCGAGGGTGTCGTCGTGCGGCCACTCAGTGCCCGTGAATCCATCCGTGCCAAAGGGCCAACCGTCGAAGAACGGGAACCGGCCTCCCTGGGGTGAACCGCACCATGTACGTCTACGACGGATACGACCAGACCTTCCTCGAAGAACGCGTGGCGCAGTTCCGCGATCAGGTGCGCCGGCGCCTGGCCGGCGACCTGAGTGAGGACGAGTTCAAGCCGCTACGCCTGACCAACGGCCTCTATCTGCAGCTTCACGCTTACATGCTGCGGGTGGCGATCCCCTACGGCACGCTGTCAGCGGCGCAGCTCCGCCAACTGGCGCATGTCGCCCGCCGCTATGACAAGGGCTTCGGCCATTTCACCACACGGCAGAACATTCAGTACCACTGGATGAAGCTGGAGCAGGTGCCGGACGCGCTGGCCGATCTCGCCAGGGTGCAGATGCACGGGCTGCAGACCAGCGGCAACTGCATCCGCAACGTGACCGCCGATCATTGGGCGGGTGTCGCCGCCGATGAGATCGAGGACCCGCGAGTCTATTGCGAGATCGTCCGGCAGTGGTCGACGCTGCACCCGGAATTCTCGTTCCTGCCGCGCAAGTTCAAGATCGCCATCACGGGCTCGCCCAACGACCGGGCGGCGGTGCGGGTCCACGACATCGGCCTGCGCATGCACCGCAACGCCGAGGGCGAGGTGGGTTTCGAGGTCATGGTCGGCGGTGGCCTCGGCCGCACGCCGATCATCGCCAGGACGATCCGCGACTTCCTGCCCAAGCGGCATCTGCTCTCGTATCTCGAGGCGATCCTGCGCGTCTACAACCAGCTCGGCCGGCGCGACAACATCTACAAAGCGCGCATCAAGATCCTGGTGCACGAATTGGGAGTGGCGAAGATGGCCGAGATGGTCGAGGCCGAGTGGCGCTCGCTCAAGGACGGACCGCTTGCCCTGCCGGCCGAAGAGATCGCCCGCATCCAGGCGCATTTCACGCCGCCGGTCTATCCCGACTCGCCCGTGTTCACGCCGGAGTTCGACGCGCTGCGCCTGAGCGACGCCGGCTTCCGCCGCTGGCTGAAGGTCAATGTCGCGCCGCACAGGCAGCTGGGCTACGCCATCGTCACCCTGTCTCTGAAGCCGGAAGGTGGCGTGCCGGGTGATATGACGGCGGACCAAATGGACGCCGTGGCCGCGCTCGCCGACCGCCACAGTTTCGGCGAGGTGCGCGTCACCCACACGCAGAACCTCGTCCTGCCGCATGTGCGCCGCGCGGACCTCCCGGCGCTCTGGCGCGGGCTGAGCGAGCTCGGCCTGGCCACAGCCAACATCGGCCAAGTGACCGACATCATCGCCTGCCCGGGGCTCGACTACTGCGCGCTGGCCAACGCGCGCTCGATCCCCGTCGCCCAGCGCATCACCCAACGCTTCAGCGACCTAGCGCGGGTCCACGACATCGGTGAGCTGAAGATCAAGATCTCGGGCTGCATCAACGCCTGCGGCCACCACCACGTCGGCCACATCGGTATCCTCGGCGTCGACAAGGGCGGTGAGGAGTTCTACCAGATCACGCTCGGTGGCAGCGAAGACCAGAACGCCTCGCTCGGCGCCATCGTCGGGCCGGCGGTGCCGAACGAGGTCATCGTCGATGCCGTCCAGACGGTGATCGAGACCTATCTGTCGCTGCGTCGGCCGCAGGAGCGTTTCCTCGATACGTATCGCCGTGTCGGCATGGCCCCGTTCAAGGAGCGCCTCTATGCCGCTGCTTAAGGGCGGGGTCGTTGCCGTAGACCGCTGGCAGTGCGCCGCCAACGGCGAGACCTTGCCGGCCGATGGACCGGTCATCGTGCCCTTCGTCCGCTGGCGGGCGGAGCGCGAGACCTTGATCGGTCGCAACGCGCCGGTCGGCGTGCGCCTGACGAACACCGACCCGGTGGCCGACCTCGCCCCTGACCTCGACCGGCTTGAGCTTATCGTGCTCGAATTCCCCAAATTCACCGACGGCCGGGCCTATTCGCAGGCCCGTCTGCTGCGCGAGCGCTACGGTTATCGGGGTGAGCTGCGCGCCGCAGGCAACGTGCTGCGCGACCAGCTCCTGTTCATGCAGCGTTGCGGCTTCGACGCCTTCGAGCTCACCCAGGGTCAGCCGGTGCAGGCCTGGGTGGCGGCGACCAACGAATTCACCGTCTTCTATCAGCCGGCCGGCGATGGCCGGAACTCGGCGATGCAGCTGCGCCGCGCCGCCATCTTGGCGAATTGACCGGCGGTTGAATCTGCCCTTCAATCGGGCCGCTCCCACTCCCGGGCAGCGGACGAGGGCTCGACATGCGTAGGTTGATCGGTCTGGCACTGTGCCTGGGCCTGGCGCTGCCGGTGGCGGCACCGCTCGCTGCCGCCGAGGCCAATATCCCGATCCTCGTCCCCATCACCGGCTTCCTCTCGCTCGAGGGCACCAGCCAGCGCAACGGCGCGCTGCTTGCCCTGCGTAACGCGCCGGCCGGGGTCGCTGTCGTGCACGAAGTCTCGGATACCGGCGTGGCGCCCGAGGTGGCGGTGAACGCGCTTGAACGGGCGCTGAGCCGCGGCAAGGTCACGGCCGTGGTCGCCTCGATGCTCGGTACCCAGATGCTGGCCATGCTGCCAGTGGCGCTCGAGCAGAAGGTTCCGCTGGTCACCGTCTCGGGCACAGCGGCGATCACCGAGCGCGGCAATCCCTATGTCTTCCGCTTCTTTCCCGGCGATGCCGTGGTCAAGGCGGCGCATGTGCGTTACGCCACCGAAGAGCTGCGGGCCCGGCGCCTAGCCGTCATCTACCAGACCACGGCCTACGGCCAGAGCGGCCGGCAGCACATTGCCGAGAACGCCCGGCGGCTGGGCCTGGAGATCGTCTTCGAGGAAGGCCTGGAGACCCAGGTTCGCGACATGTCGCCTGTGCTGGGCAAGGCGCGCGCCGCCAACCCGCAGGCCCTGCTGCTGCATCTTCACGCGCCGTCGACCGCCCTGGTGGTCCGCCAGGCGGCGGCGATGGGCTTCGGCGCCCCCATCGTCGCCGGCTCGGCTATGCACCAGCCACCCACCGCGGCGCTGCTGGAGCCCGCCGAGCTCAAGGGGGTGTGCGCCGAGACCAATGCCTCGCCGGTCTCCGGCGGCAATCTGGCCCTCGAGCGCTTCCTTGAGCAATACCGGCGTGAATTCAACAGCGAGCCCGATGGCTTCGCGCTCGGTCAGTATGACGGCACCATGATGGTGCTGGAGGCCGTGGCGCGCGGCGCCCGAGGCCCGGCCGAGGTTACCCGGGCGCTGCAGAGCGGCAGTCATCGCGGCCTAGCCATGACCTACAAATCCGACGGCCGCGGCAACATGGCCCACTCCGCCCAGATCGTCTGTTACGATGGCCGGACGCGTATCCCCCGAGTCGTGAAGCGCTACGACGACATCGCGCCGCCGTCCAACTGACCGGCCGACCCGTGCGGGGGAGACCGTGCGGGGAGCGTCGATGCGGCGGATATCGTGCTGCAGGTGATCGTCAACGGAGTGGCGCTGGGTGCAGCCTACGCCCTGTTGGCGCTCGGCTTCGTGCTGATCCTTAACGCCACCAGCGCCGTCAATTTCGCCCAGGGCGACCTGGTGATGGCCGGCGGGCTGCTCGCGGTCGCCCTCTCGACCACCTGGCCCGTGCCGGGCATCGTGTTGCTGCCCCTGGTCCTGCTGGTGATGGCGCTGCTTGGGCTGGGGCTGTCGCTGGTCGCCTACTTCCCGCTCAAGTCCCGGCCGCCGGTTGCCGTGTTCATCTCGACTATCGCTGTTGGCATCATGCTGCAGAACACCGCCAACGCGCTGTTCGGCGCCGAGCCGCGGGCAGGGCCGCCGCTGCTGGGCGGTGGCGTGGTCGAAATCGGGCCTGTCGTCCTGGGCCGGCAGGCGCTTTCCATCATCGTGGTCGCCGGCCTGCTGATCGCCGCGCAATACGCGGTCTTTCAGCACACGCGGCTCGGGCGCCGGTTGCGGGCGACGGCCCAGGACCGCGAGATGGCCGAGGCGCTGGGCATCCGGGTCAACCGGGTGATCGCCGGCACCTTCGCCTTCGCCGCGGCCTATGCTGGGGCGGCCGGGCTGCTGCTCTCTAATATTTTCTTCGTCACGCCGAGTGACGGCTCCAACTACATCCTCAAGGCTTACATCGCCGTGGTCATCGGCGGCTGGGGCAGCATCGGCGGGGCGCTGCTTGGGGCGCTGTTGATCGCTCTTTTTGAAGTTGTCTTCCCGTCCCTGCCGCTGATCCTGCCGTTTCTCGGCGGGGTGCCCGGCGCCGCCTGGTTGTTCTCCCAGACGATGGCGACCATCCTGCTGTATCTCGCCCTGCTAGCGGTCCTGGTGGCCCGGCCGCAGGGCCTGCTCGGTGAGACCGTGCAGAGGCGCGCATGACGACGCTGCCGCAGGCGATCGTCCGGCTTGGCATGGCCGTGCCGCTCGCCGTCGGTGCGGCGTTGCTCATACTCTGGCCGCTGGTCTTTTCGATGGCTTACGATCTGCGCGTCTTCACCCTGGCCGGGATCTACGCGCTGTTGGTCATCGGCTACCAGTTCGTCTTCGGCCATGCCGGCGCGCTGGCCCTGACCCAGGGCGCTTTCTTCGGCCTCGGCGCCTATGTCACCGGCATCCTCGGTGCGCGATACGGTTTCGGTTTTCTGCTGACCTTCCCGCTGTCGCTGCTGTTACCCGTTCTGCTGGCCGCGTTGATTGCCGGCCCGGTCCTGCGCCTGGAGACGCATTACTTTGCGCTGGCTACGTTGGGCATCGCCCAGGTTCTGCTGCTGCTCGTCCTCATGGCGGAGCCGCTGACCGGCGGCGCTAATGGCATTCCTGGCGTGCCGGGGGTGGAGATTTTCGGAAACCTCGTGCCTCGCGGCCTGCCCATGGCCATCTTCATCTGGGCCTGGGTTGTTGCGGGCGCACTCGTCGCGCGCCAGCTGCTGCGCGGGCTCTACGGTCTGGCGTTCCACGTCATGCGCGACGATCCGCTGCTCGGCGTCTGCATCGGTCTCGACATTTCGCGGATGCGGCTCGTCGCCTTCCTGCTCAGCGCTGCCTATGCGGGCGCAGCCGGCAGCCTGTTTGTGCACACGATCCGGGTTGTGTCGCCGGAGGCGCTCGAGTTCCACGTCATGGTCGCCGTGCTGGCCATGGCCGTGGTCGGCGGACGCACGCGCGTGGCCGGCGCCATCCTCGGCGCTTTCCTGCTCGTCCACCTGCCGGAGTGGTTCCGTGTCTTCGAGAAATCC
>VGEI01000044.1 GCA_016869415.1 Alphaproteobacteria bacterium | reverse complement strand
CTTTCCGTCCATGCCCTACCTCCGTCTATGCGATCGGTAGCGCAGCAGACTGTCTCAGGAAACCGTGCTCCGGCCCAGCCGGAAGTCAGAGTGCGGTGCTATGGAGTATCACTCGGTAACCGGCGGCCAGCGCTGCAACGATGCTCGGCGGTGTCAACACCGGCACCGTCTTCTTCGACGGCCGCACGTCATGGTCGCGATAGCCGTGTGGCGTCCAGCGTGCGACCCGGCGCCCAGCCACTACCCATGGCTTGCCTACCTGCAGCCAAATCGTGCCGTCCGGTAGATCGGCCAGCGAGGCCTGCCAGGTCGCACGCGGCCGGGCGATGCGCTCGCCGTGCAGGCGATCATCGATCAGGCGGACGGGAGAGGTGACATCGCCGTCGTTTGCCGCACACCAGGCTTTCTTAAAGCGTCGATAGTCAGCGTTGCGGCATTCGCCGCAGGGTCGGTGCCCGGCGGCGAAGGCCGTGGCCTCGTCGAGGAAGAACAGCGCCGTCCAGCGCCCCGGCGGCATGATGTCGCGATGCCGGCCACGGAACTCCAGCCGGCAGGCGATCCAGGCGCGTGTGGTCCAGCGCCGGCGGATCTGCCCCTGCTCGTTATGCAGGCAGCCGCGGTTGCCGGTCAGCGTGCCGCGGGCCGCTGTCGCAAAAAGATCGCCGAAGGGATTGACCCGGTTGGGCTGCGACATCGACGCGGCTTCATTTCGGGAACGAAACGCCGTAACCTTGGCACAATCATAACGCCTTCAGGGAGGCTCTCCTATGTTCCGTCATTGGTTCCGCTGCGGCGCGCTCGCCGTCGCCGCGTTGCTGCTAGCGCTGCCCGTCATTCAGGAAGCGGCTGCCCAGGATGTCGGCATCGTCGAGAAAAAGGTCTTCTCGATGCCGAGCTACACCACGGCCGGCGGCAAGACGATCCGCGACGTCAAGGTCGGCTGGGAGAGCTACGGCACGCTCAACGCCAACCGCGACAATGTGATCATCGTGCCGCATTTCTTCACCGGCAACTCGCACGCCGCCGGCAAGTACAAGGCCGAGGACGCCGCCCCCGGCTACTGGAACGCCATCATCGGCCCGGGCAAGCCGATCGATACGGACAAGTTCTACGTGGTCAGCGTCGATTCCCTGGTCAATCTCAACACCAAGGACCCCAATACCACGACCACCGGCCCGGCCTCGATCAACCCGGAGACCGGCAAGCCCTACGGCATGAGTTTCCCCATCGTCACCATGCGCGACTTCGTCAATGTGCAGAAGGCATTGCTGGACTCTCTCCGCGTCACCAAGGTGCACGCCGCGGTCGGCGCCTCGATGGGCGCCCTGCAGTCGATCGAATGGGCCAACGCCTACCCCGACTTCGTCGAGCGGCTGGTGCCGGTGATCGGCGGTCCCGAGGCCAGCGCCTGGGTCATCGGCCGTACCCATCTCTGGGCCGACCCGATCCTCATCGATCCCAACTGGAACAACGGCGACTATTACGGCAAGGCCGAGCCCACTGCCGGCCTCGCGTTAGCCCTCAAGCTGGTGACGCTCGACGCCCAGACCTGGACCTGGGCCGACAAAGCATTCGGCCGCAAATGGGCCGATGCCGCCAAGGATCCGGCTGCGGCCTTTGACAACAAGTATCAGGTCCAGCAGGTGCTCGACGCTGCCGGCAGCGGCCGGGCGCGCGCTTCCGACGCCAACTCGTTCCTCTATCTGGTCAAGGCCAACCAGCTATTCTTCGCCGGCCACACGGCATCGCTCGAGGACGGTTTGGCGAAGATCAAGGCCAAGACCCTGTTCCTGCCAGCCAAGGGCGATCTGCTGCTCGTTCCCGGCTACGCCCAGCAGGCGGCGGAAATCCTGAAGAAGCAGGGCAAGTCGGCGGAGGTCGTCGAGATTGCCGGCGATCGCGGGCATCTCGACGGGCTGTTCGCCATCGGCTCGGTCGGCGAACCGCTGCGCCGCTTCCTCGACAACTGATCCTCCGGCTGACCGAGGCCCCATGTCCTTCGAACTCTTCTCCCTCAAGGGCCGTGTGGCCCTGGTCACCGGCTCGTCGCGCGGCCTGGGCTTCGGCATGGCCAAGGCGCTGGGCCAGGCCGGCGCCAAGGTCTATCTGCACGGCCGTGACACCGGGGCGCTCGCCGCCCGCCAGGCTGAGCTCCAGGCCGCCGGCATTGCCGCCAGGCAGCTGGCCTTCGACGTCACCGACGAGGCCGCCGCCAGGGCCGGTATCGAGCGGGTCGCCGCCGAGAACGGCGGCAGGCTCGACATCCTGGTGGCCAATGCCGGCATCAATATCCGCCAGCCAGTTCTCGAATACCCGACCGCCGACTTCAACACCGTGCTGGCCACCAACCTGACCTCGTGTTTCGTCATGGCCCGCGAGGCGGCCAAGCCGATGGTCAAGCACGGCTGGGGCCGCATCATCAACACGACCTCGATCATGGGCATCGTCGGGCGGCCCAACATCTCGGCCTACTGTGCGGCCAAGGCGGGGCTCGACTCGCTGACCCGCCAGATGGGCGTCGAGCTGGCCAAGACCGGGGTCACGGTCAACGCCATTGCACCCGGCTTCTTCGACACCGAGCTCAACGCGCCGCTCAAGGCCAACAAGGAGTTCTACGAAGGCACCTCGAAGCGTACGCCCATGGGCCGCTGGGCGCAGCCCGACGAGCTCGGTGGTGCGGTGGTCTTCCTCGCCTCACCCGCCGCCTCCTACGTCACCGGCCACACGCTGGTGGTCGACGGCGGTCTGACCGCGGCAATGATGTGACGCCGCTCCGGCAACTTCCCGGCAATGACCCTGACGCTCCAAGACTACGAACGACTCAACCCGCGCTGCACCGTCGAGGTGTTCGGCAGCCGCGTGACCTATTGCACGCCCACCGCCCGGACGAAATGGCGTGTCGACAGCCTGTTCACCAAGGAGCCCTGCACCATCGAATGGATCGCAACGTTCGGGCCGCAGGACGTGCTGATCGATATCGGCGCCAATGTCGGGATGTACACCATCCTGGCCGCGGGTGCGCGCGGCTGCCGCGTCTATGCCTTTGAGCCGGAGGCCCAAAGCTTCGCGCTACTCAACAAGAACATCTTCGTCAACAACCTCGCGGATAGGGTCACCGCCTATTGCCTCGGGCTCTCTGATGCCGCCGGCCTGGTGACGCTTAACCTGTCCGACTTCGGGGCCGGCGCCTCCAGTCACTCGCTCGGCGCCGAAGTCGATCATTTGCTCCGGCCGCGGCCCGCCGCTTACAAGCAGGGCGGCATTGCGGCACGGCTGGACGACCTCGTGGCACAGAACACGGTCCCCGTCCCCAGCCATATCAAGATCGATGTCGACGGCTTCGAGCATCGCGTGGCGAGCGGCGCATGGGCTACGTTGCAACGTCCGGAGGTGCGTTCCCTGCTGATCGAGATCAACAAGAACCTCGAGGAACACCGAAAACTGGTCGACTCGCTCGTCCGGCTGGGCTTCCGCTACGATCCGGGCCAGGTGGCTCGCGTCGAGCGGCCGGACGGGCCATTCAAGGGGTGCGCCGAATATGTCTTCCGCCGCTGATCATCACGTCGAATATCACTTGCTCTACAAGCTGATCAACGCGCCGGTCCTGTCCTATCCGTTCCCGCATCTCTATGCCGAGGGCATCTTTCCGGAAGCGTACTACCGCTCGATGATGGACAGCTTCCCGTCGCCCGAGCAGATGCGCCCCATCGCCGACGAGAGGGCGCTGCCCAAAGACGCCTACCCCAGCCGCTTCATGCTGGCCCTGGAACCGGCCAAGCTGGCGGCCCTTCCTGAGCCGCGGCGGCAGATCTGGGAACGGTTGCGCCAGTTCCTGCTCGGCCCGGAGTTCGCCAACACGCTGCTGTGGAAGTTCGGCGACGTCGTGAAACAGCGGCTCACGGCCGCGGGCATCGCCAATCCGGTTTTCAACTCCGAGGCCATGCTGATCGACGATCGGCAGAACTACCGTATCGGCCCGCATACGGACAATCAGCGAAAGGTGATCACGGTGCTGTTCTATCTGCCGGAAGGCGCCGGCCAGCCGGGGCTCGGCACCTCGATCTATGTGCCCAACGATCCGAATTTCCGCTGCGCCGGCGGGCCGGAGCACCCGGTCGAGCGCTTTCAGCGCGTGGTCACCATGCCCTACCAGCCCAACGCGGTGTTTGCCTTCGTCAAGACGGACAATTCGTTTCACGGCGTCGAAACGGTGACCGCTCTGTCGGCACGGCGCCAGCTGCTGATCTTCGACATGTACCTGCAAGCCGCCGCGGCCAGGCCCGAAGCGACCCCGCCGCAACAGCCCAAGATGACCTTCACGATGTAGGAGCCCAGCATGACTGGCGTAGTTCTGGTGACGGGAGCAGGACGGGGGATCGGCGCTGCCATCGCACGGCTGGCGGGGCAACGCGGCTACAAGGTCGGCGTCAACTACTCGCGCAGCATGGACGACGCCAACAAGGTCGTCACCGATATCGAGCGCGGTGGCGGCAAAGCCATCGCCATCAAGGGCGATGTCGGCGAGGAGAAGGATGTCGTCGCCATGTTCGAGGCGATGGACAGGGCGTTCGGCCCGCTCACCGCCCTGGTCAACAACGCCGGCATCCTGGGCACTCCGACCTCGACGGCAAAGCTCGGTTCCGGCCTCGTCAGCCATGTTCTGCGGGTCAATGTCACCGGCACGCTGATGTGCGCGCGTGAAGCCATCCGCCGGATGTCCCCGCCCCCAGGCAAGGGCGGTGTGATCGTCAATATCGGCTCGATCGCCGCGCGCAGCGGCGGCATGGGGGGCTGCGTCACCTACGCCGCCTCCAAGGGCGCCGTCGACTCCCTGACCATCGGCCTGGCCAAGGAGGTCGGCCCCCTCAACATCCGCGTGAACTGCATCCGGCCCGGCCTGGTCGAGAGCGACATCCACGACGCTGCGACCGGCGGTATCGAAGCCTCGCGCAAGGCTGCCAAGGCGACGGTCCCGCTCGGCGGCCGCATGGGCCAGCCGGGCGAGATCGCCACCATGGCGCTCTGGCTGCTCTCGGACGAGGCGTCTTATGTGACGGCGGCGATCTACGACGTCTCGGCGGGGCGCTAGCGCCTCGGGAGCTATTCCTTGACCGCGCCGGTCAGGCTCGAGACGTAGTGCTCGACGAAGAACGAGTAGATCAGCGCCACCGGCACAGAGCCGGCCAGCGCGCCAGCCATCAACGCGCCCCAGTGGTAGACGTCGCCTTCGACGAGCTGGGTGAGCACGCCGACCGGCACGGTCTTGTTCTCCGACGAGGAGATGAAGGCCAGCGCGTAGATGAACTCGTTCCACGACAGGGTGAAGGCGAAGATGCCGGCCGAGATCAGGCCGGGCACCGCCAGCGGCAGGGTGATCTGCCAGAGGATCTGGATGCGCGTGGCGCCGTCGATCAGCGCGCATTCCTCGAGCTCGTAGGGGATGGACTTGAAATAGCCCATCAGCAGCCAGGTGCAGAAGGGGATGAGGAAAGTCGGATAGGTGAGGATCAGCGCCCAGTTGGTGTCGTAGAGGTCCATGCCGTAGACCATGGTAGCCAGCGGAATGAACAGGATGCTCGGCGGCACCAGATAGGCGAGGAAGATGAGCAGGCCGGTGGTCTGGGCACCTTTGAAGCGCAGCCGCGTGATGGCATAGGCGGCGAGCACGCTGGCGAAGATCGACAACGCTGTCGCGGCGATGGCTACCGCCATGGTGTTGACGAACCATGCCGGATAGTCGGTCTGGAACAGCAGCTTCTCGATATTGGCCAGGGTCGGGCTGGAGATCCAGAACGGGTTGTGGGCGCGGAAGTTATAGAGCTCGTCGTTCGGTTTGAACGTCGTCACCGCCATCCAATAGAACGGAAAGAGCAGCGCGAAGACGAAGAGGGCGAGCGGCAGGTAGACGGTGATGAAGAGCTTCGGCCGCGTCGTCAGGAAGCTCATGCCGACGGAATCGGTCGCGTCAGGCTGGGCGTCACGCGGCTTCGCTGGGGTAGCGGCGACGTCAGTCATCGGCAGAGCCTTGCTGCCACTTACGGCGCTGCAGGCCGTAGTAGCTGAACACGGTGGCGCAGACGAGGAACGGGATCATCGCCACGGCGATCGCCGCACCCTCGCCCAGGCGGCCGCCGGGGATGGCGCGCTGGAAGGCGAGCGTGGCCATCAGGTGGGTGGCGTTGACCGGCCCGCCGCGGGTGATGGCATAGATCAGCTGGAAATCGGTGAAGGTGAAGAGCACCGAGAAGGTCAGCACGATCGACAGGATCGGCATGAGCATCGGCACCGTGACGTGCCGGAAGCGCTGCCACGACGTCGCACCGTCGAGGGCCGCCGCCTCGTAGAGCGAAGGTGAGATGGTTTGCAGGCCGGCCAGCAGACAGATGGCGACGAAGGGGATGCCGCGCCAGACATTGGCGGCGATCACCGACCAGCGCGCGTTCCACGGCTCGCCCAGGAAGTCGATGTAGCGATCGAGCAGGCCGAACTTCACCAGGGCCCAGGAGATGATCGAGAACTGGGCGTCGAAGATCCACCAAAAGGCGATGGCCGACAGCACCGTCGGGATGATGTAGGGCAGCAGGATGATCGCCCGGATGAAGGCCTTGAACGGCATGCTGTTGTTGAGCAGCAGCGCCAGCCACAGGCCGAGACCGAATTTCAGGATTGTGGCGACGGTCGTATAGAAGATCGTGTTGAACACCGACAGCAGGAAGACACTGTCGCCCATCAGCGAAATGTAGTTGTCCAGGCCGATGAAGACGCCGGCCCGGCCGATGCGTGTGTCGGTGAAGGCCAGCCAGACGCCAAGACCCAGCGGATAAGCGAGGAAGGTGAGCAGAATCCCCACCGCCGGCAGCATGAACAGGAACGAGAGGACGCGCCGGTCGTCCAGCATGTCGGCCAGCGAGCGCCGCGGCGAGAGCACGCCGAGACCCGTCGGTGCGGTCGGTACGGAGGTCACGCGAAAATCGGATCAGCCAAGAAAAACGGGAGGGCGGCAGACCGCCCTCCCGTTTCGAGGTGACTTAGACCTTGTAGTAGCGCTCGGCGCGCTTCTGGGCCTCGGCCGCCGCTTCCTTCGGTGTCTTGGAGCCCGAGCAGACCGAGGCGATCATGTTGACCATGACGAAATCGGCGAGCACGCCCGCCGAGGCGTAGCCCAGCGAACCGGCGTAGCTCGGCCAGAGCATGTTCTTCATCGTGTCGCGGTACGGCGTGTGCTTGGGATCCACCGTCCAGATGCTCGACTTCTCGTAGGCCCGCAGAGGATGGCTGAAGTAGCCGATCGAGGCCGTCTGCCACGGCTCGTACTGCTCCTTCTCCATCATGAAGCGGATGTAGTCCTTCGCCGCGTTGGGGAACTTGGTGTAACGGAAGACCATCGCCGGTACGGTAAGGTTGACCTCGGTCGGCCTGCCGACCGGGCCAATGGGGTAGTCGGCGTGCTCGATGTCGAGCGCCATCTCCTTGATCTTCGGATCGTTGGAGTTCTTGGCCGCGTAATAGACCGAGATGCCGTTGTTGGTCAGGCTGAGCTGGCCGTCGAGGAAGACCTTGTTGTTCGACGGATCGAGCCAGGACAGCGTACCGGGGATGAAGGTGTCGTAGAGCTGCTTGACGTACTCGAGTGCCTTGACCGTCTCCGGGCTGTCGATGACGACCTTGTCCTTCTCGTCGACCATCCGGCCGCCATGGCTCCAAACGATCCAGTGGCACCAGCCATTGGCGTCGCCGACAGCGTTGCCGAGCGCGAAACCGGCCGGCGTGCCCTTGGCCTTGAGCGCCTTGCAGCACTCCAGCAGGCCGGGGAAGTTGTTCGGGAACGAGCTGAACCCGGCAGCGGCCAGGTGGGACTTGCGGTAGACCATCTTCGAGCCTGGCGAGCCAAGGACCACCGATATCTGATTCCGGCCGCGCGTGCTGAATTTCTTGGCGACGTCGTACCAGCCGTCATACTTCTTATCGAGGTAGTTGTAGACGTCGCTGAGGTTGACCAGCTTGTCCGGGTACTGATGGGCGTCGTCGTACCAGGCATAGACGATGTCGGGGCCGCGGCCGACGTTCGCCGCAACGGCCGCCTTCGGACGCAGATCTTCCCAGCCCTCGCTGTCGACGCGCACCTCGACGCCGGTCTGCTGCGTGTACTTCTTGGTGTTCTCCAGCCACAGCGTCTCGTCGCCCTGGACGAACTTGGAGGGGCGGAGAACGCGCAGCTTGGCGCCCTTCTCCGGCGTCAGCTTGAGCTCGGTCGCAGCCTGGGCCTGGGCCTCACCGGCGCCGGCGGCGACCGCGGCACCCGCGACCGCGCCTGCACCGATCTTCAGCGCATCGCGTCTGTTGAAATCGTTCATGAGCAATCCTCCTTGGAGATGTCAGGTTCTTTACGTCTGCTATTACAGGTGCTGCCCCGACTGGGCATCGAAGAGATGAATGGTGCCGGCCTGCGGCTTGAGCACGATCGGCGTGCCGGGCGCGAAATTGTGGCGCTCGGTGAACACCGCAGTGACCGGCCCGGCCGAGGTGTCGACGAAAATCTGCGTCTCGGCTCCGGTCGGCTCGATGACACTCACCTTGCCGACGATGCCTTCGTTGCCGATGCCCAGCGCCAAGTGCTCTGGACGGACGCCGAAGATGATCGCCTGCCCGTCCTTGCCTTTGCCCAGGCCCGGCACCGGCAGGATCTGCCCGCCGGTCGTCTCCACCCGTGAGCCGCCAGCCCCGTTGCGCAGCGTGCCGTTGATGAAGTTCATCGCCGGAGAGCCGATGAAGCCGGCCACGAAGGTGTTTGCCGGATTGTCGTAGAGCTCAAGCGGCGTGCCGATCTGCTCGACGATCCCGTCATGCATCACCACGATGCGGTCGGCCATGGTCATGGCTTCGACCTGATCGTGAGTCACGTAGATGGTCGTCGTCTTCAGGCGCTGGTGCAGCGCCTTGATTTCGGTGCGCATGGCAACGCGCAGCTTGGCGTCGAGGTTGGAGAGCGGCTCGTCGAAGAGGAAGACCTGCGGATCGCGGACGATGGCGCGGCCCATGGCCACGCGCTGGCGCTGGCCGCCCGAAAGCTGGCGCGGAAAACGCTTCAGGTACTCTTTCAGGTTGAGGATCGATGCCGCCTTCTGCACCCGCTCGTCGATCAGCTTGGCGTCCGCCTTGCGCAGCTTCAGGCTGAACGCCATGTTGTCGTAGACGGTCATGTGCGGGTAGAGCGCGTAGTTCTGGAAGACCATCGCCACGTCGCGCTCTTTCGGCGGCAGGTTGTTCACCTCCCGCGCACCGATGGCGATCGAGCCGCCGGTAATCTCCTCGAGCCCGGCCACCATGCGCAGCAATGTCGACTTGCCACATCCGGACGGCCCGACCAGCACGACGAACTCGCCGTCGGCAATGTCTATGTTGATTCCGTGAATGACCTTCGTGCTGCCGAAGGCCTTCTCCACCTCGCGAATGACGACAGCCGCCATGGGGTTCCCGCTGCTCCCTAATGCGCCACCACTATTTCGATTCTTGAAAATCGGCCCGGTGGTCTGACCGGTGGCGATCTAAGCTGGTTTAACTGCAACCTGCAAGCGCGAAAGATCGAGATGCTGAAGGTTCACGCAATGCCGAAGGCCCTGATCGGCCAAGGCATCGCGTGCGGTGGCCGCCGCCTTGAAACGCAGGTCGCGCACGCTCTCCGGGCTGTAGAACGCGGCATGCGGAGAGAGCAGTAGGCGCCCGGCCAGCCAGGTCGGCTGCAGCCGCCACGCCGCAATCAACTCGTGGTCGGGATCGGGCGGCTCCTGCGGCAGCACGTCGAGGGCGACACCCCCGGGCCGGCCGGCGCGCAGCGCCGCGGCCACGGCGTCCAAGTCGACCACCTGCCCTCGCGCGGTATTCACCAGGATCGATCCCGGTTTCATGCGTGCGAGCTGTGGCGCGCCGATCATGCCGCGGGTATCGGGCGTGAGCGGACAGTGGAGGCTGACGACGTCCGCCTCAGCCAGCAGCGCATCCAGGCTGTCCTTGCGCTCGTAGACCGCCTCTGCCACGTAAGGATCATAGTATAGGACGCGCATGCCGAAGGCGCGCGCCCTGGCCGCCGCGGCACGGCCGATGCGGCCGAGACCGACGACAGCGAAACTCTGCACCTTCATGCGCCGGATCAGCGGCGGCGCGTCGAAGCGCCAGCCGGCGACCGGGTCGACGCTGAGATACTCGCCGTAGGTCGGCAGGCCGCGCCGCAGGGCCAGCATCATGGCGATCGCGTGGTCGGCGACCTCGTCGGTGCCGTAGTCCGGCACATTGCACAGGGGAATGTTGCGCCGGCTCGCCGCCGCCGCATCGACGTTGTCGAAGCCGACACCGCCGCGCACAATCACCTTGCATCGTTCGAGCTCGCCGATGGTCTCGCCCCCGAGACGGAAGCGGTCGCTGCTGACGATCACCGCGTCGGCCCGCCGCCAGGATTCGAGGGGCACGGCGCTGTAGTCGATCAGGCGGTGGACCTCGAGCAGCGCGCCGGGTTCGGCGAGCAACGGTGCCAGCGCCTCGCGCTCGATATCGGCCTCCCCGGCATACGGCAGGTCGGGGATCAGAATGCGCATTGCTTAGGCGAAGGCCGGCGCCAGCCGGTCGAGGGCGTCGGACAGGCGCTGCGGGCTGGTGGCGAAGCACAGCCGCAGCCAGCCCTCACCCTCCGGCCCGAAGGCCACCCCCGGCGCCAAGCCGACATTCGCCCGGTCGAGCACCTGCTTGGCCGTGGCCAGGCTGTCCGTCATGCCGTCGACCCGGAAGAAGGCGTAGAACGCCGCCTCCGGCCTCGCGAGCCGGACACGCGGCATGGCGCCGAGACGCTGCACCACCACCTCGCGCGCCCGCCTGTAGTCATCGACAATCTCACGGATAAACCCCTCACCCTGCTCGATCGCCACCGTGCCGGCATCTTGGGCGAACATCGCCGGCCCGGACATGTTGACCTCGTTGAGCTTGGCCAGCGTCTCGCCCAGCGCCTGGGGATGGACGATCCAGCCGAGCCGCCAGCCGGTCATGCACCAGGCCTTGGAGAAGCTGTTGACCACGATGACGGGATCGTCCGGCGAAGCCCCGTCGAGCGCGCTGGGCGCGCAGGCACGGTCATAGACGATACGCTCGTAGACCTCGTCGGCGACGATCCAGATTCGCCGCTTTCGCGCGAACTCGCGTAGCGCCAAGTGGTCGGCAGCGCCGGCCATCCAGCCGGTCGGATTACCTGGCGAATTGACGAAGATGGCGCGCGTGCGGCCGTCGCAGGCAGCGAAAAGCCGGTCGAGATCGAGCCTCCAGCCACGCTCGTCGGCGGCCAGAGTGACACGCCGCACCTCGCCGCCGAGCACCACCGAGATGTTGTCGGCGCAGTTCGGCCACACCGGTGTCACCATGACCACGTTGTCGCCGGGATCCACCAGCGCCTGCATGATCAGCATGAGCGCGTTGACACCCGAGGCGGTGACCGTGACGCGCTCGGGTACAATCTTCTGACCGTGCAGACGCATGGCGTAGCGCGCGATAGCCTGGCGCAGCTCCGGCGTGCCGCTGTTGGAGGTGTAATAGGTGCGGCCGGCGGCCAGCGCCTGGGCCGCCGCGTCGCAGATGAAGCGAGGTGTCGGCCTGTCACCCTCGCCGAACCACAGCGCCGTGACGCCGGGCCGCTCCATGCCGATCTTCGACACTTCGCGGATGCGCGAGCCGGCAAACCCCGCGATAACCGGCCGGATGGGTGCCGGCAGCGCCCCGCTCAAACCTGCGCTCAATGCGACTCCCGCAGCTTCGGCGTACCGCTGGCGCCAACCAGGAAGTCGAGATCGGCACCCTTGTCCGCCTGCAGGACGTGATCGACATAGAGCTTGGCGTAGCCGCGGGTGTAGGGCGAATCGAAGCCGTTCCAGCCGCGCCGCCGGCGCTCCAGCTCCGCCGCCGGCACGTCGAGATGCAGCTTCCGCTTGGCCACGTCGAGCTCGATCATGTCGCCGTTGCGCACCAGGGCCAGCGGCCCGCCGGCCGCCGCCTCGGGCGCGGCGTGCAATACGACCGTGCCGTAGGCCGTGCCGCTCATGCGCGCATCCGAGACGCGCACCATGTCGGTGATGCCCTTCTTCAGGATCTTGGCCGGCAGCTGCATGTTGCCGACCTCAGCCATACCCGGATAACCCTTCGGCCCGCAATACTTGAGGACCATGACGCAGGTCTCGTCGATGTCGAGCCTGGGATCGTCGATCCGCGCCTTGTAGTCCTCGATGCTCTCGAAGACCACGGCCCGCCCGCGGTGCTTCATCAGCTTGGGACTGGCAGCCGAAGGCTTGATGATGGCGCCGTCCGGCGCCAGGTTGCCGCGCAGGACTGCAATGCCGCCGTTCTTCTTGAACGGCTTGTCGTAGGCGAAGATGACGTCGCGGTTCCACACCTTGGCGTCCTTGCTGTTCTCCCACAGCGTCTTGCCGTTCACGGTCCTGGCGTTCCGATGGATCTTGCCGGCCAGCTCCTTGACCACCGCCGGAATGCCGCCGGCGTAGTAGAAGTCCTCCATCAGGTACTTGCCCGACGGCATCAGGTTGACCAGGCAGGGGATGTCGCGTCCCAGCCGGTCCCAGTCGTCGAGGTTGATGTCGATGCCCAGACGCCCGGCGATGGCGATCATGTGGATGACCGCGTTGGTCGAGCCACCGATAGCGCCGTTGACCATGATGGCGTTCTCGAAATTCTCGCGTTTGAGCACCTTCGACATCTTGAGGTTCTCGTGCACCATGCCCACGGCGCGCCTTCCGGCGAGATGGGCAAGCGTGTAGCGCCGCGCGTCGACCGCCGGGATGGCGGCGTTGGTCGGCAGGCCCATGCCCAGAGATTCGACCATGCTGGCCATGGTCGAGGCCGTACCCATGGTCATGCAATGGCCGGAGGAGCGGTGGTTGGCCGACTCAGCGGCCATGAACTGCTCGAGCGTGATCTCACCCGCCTTGACCATGGCGTCGAACTTCCAGACATGCGTGCCCGAGCCGAGCGTCATGTTCTGGTAGCGGCCGTTGAGCATCGGCCCGCCCGAGAGCGCGATGGACGGAAGATCGCAGCTAGCCGCCCCCATGAGCAGGGCCGGCGTCGTCTTGTCGCAGCCGACCAGCAGCACCACGCCGTCCATCGGGTTGGCGCGGATCGCCTCCTCGACGTCCATCGCGGCGAGGTTGCGGTAGAGCATCGCGGTCGGGCGCAGCAGCACCTCACCCGTGGAGAAGACCGGGAATTCGAGCGGGAAGCCGCCCGCCTCCCAGACGCCGCGCTTCACATGCTCGGCGATCTTGCGGAAATGCGAGTTGCAGGGATTGAGCTCGGACCAGGTGTTGCAGATGCCGATCACCGGCCGGCCGTCGAAGGCGTCGTCCGGCCAGCCCTGGTTCTTCATCCAGCTGCGGTGGGCGAACCCGTCCTTGTCGAGCTTGCCGAACCAGTCGGCGCTGCGGAGCTGGCGTTTCGGCTTCTTGGCGGCCATCGGCGTGTCCTCGTCCTGGAGTTCTTATGAAGAAGAGGACGCGGAGTGTAGTGGCGCTAGGGGCGGATGACCAGACAGGTCGAGCCTTCTTCCCTCAGGCGCAGGCAGACGGCGCGCGCCCCCTCTTCGTCGAGCGGGCCACCCTGCAGGCGGAAGAGCTTGCCGCCATCCGCCGTGTCGAAGGGAACCACCGTCATCTCCAGCGCGGCCAGCGCCTCGCTGTGGCGGCGTTGCAGCCGGCGCCACTCGCGCGCCGCATCCGCTTCGCTCGGCACCGTTGCCACTTGGATGCGGAACAGGGCGTCCGGATTCTCGGGACCCGCACCCTCGATCAGACCGGCGGCGCGCATGAAGACCAGATGACGGCGCGCCTCGACATGGCCGCGCCTTGAGGCAAGCTCGAACCAGTGGGCGGCGCGCCGGGGATCGGGCGCCACCCGCTCGCCGTTGGCATAGGCGACGCCCAGCGCGTACTGGGCCGCCGCGTTGCCGCTATCGGCGAGACGTTCGAGATCGATGAGCGAGGCAGGAGTCTGGGCGGACGTGCCGCCCGACAGAAGCGCGAACAGCGCGATTTTGAGCAAAAGTCGGAACACGGGCCTTGGCATGGAATCGCGGGAACGGGGTGCGGAGAAGAGAATCACTACAATCCCTCCGCCGCAACCGCTTTTCCTGGCCGGGCGCCGATTGACTCTTATGCGCGCGGCTGCGTTTTATAGACGTAGTATTCGACGACTCGTCGGGGGCACATTTTTTCGCATGGCGGCGCGCGGACGACTTCTCGAGCTTCTCTGCGAACGGGTGTTGTCGACCCGTGCGGCCATCGGCGGCAAGTGGCCCGTCGACGCCGATCGTCGCGACGGCACGTGGACGACCACGGCCGCGCCTGACTGGACCTGGGGCCTGTGGGTCGAATGCCTGCGGTTGGTCGGCGAGCGCAAGAAGCTGCCGGAGCTGCGCGAAGAGGCCCGCGCCCGCACCCTGGCGCAGGCCGGGCAGGTCGACCGGCACGACCTGACGCGCGGCGCTGCCTTCTACTATTCGGCGGCGCGCCTGGCCTGCACCGGCAGCGATCCCGAGATGAAGGATCTGGCGCTCGACGCGGCGCGCTCGGTCTCCGACATGGTCGATGACGTGACCGGCGCACGCTGCCTGGGCCGCGACGCCGGCGGCGCCGACAAGCACGCGCTCGAAACGGCGCTCACCGGCACGCTGCTCGACTGGTACGCGACCAAGACGATCAACGACAAGAGCTGGGCCACCGGGGCGCGGCGGCACCTCGACTTCACCGTCGCCGAGCTGCTGAAGCCGGAGATGCCCGAGCCGCAGGCCGGCACCGCCGGCAGCAATTTCCGCAGCCGCCGCCTGGCCTTTGCCGCCGCCGGCTACTACCGCGCCTGGGAGGCGACGCGCGAGCGCCGGTATCTCGACGCCGGCGACCGCATCGTCGACTATCTATGGCTCAACTCGGGCGCCGACCACATG
>VGEI01000043.1 GCA_016869415.1 Alphaproteobacteria bacterium | reverse complement strand
TATCTTTTTTTTCAGGGGATTTCGGCTGCCGGTCGGTTCTTTCCGACCGTCTTTGTCAGATCCCGCCGGCGGAAGGATGCGGCAGGCGTTGACGATCGATTCGGTTATCCTGCTTGCCGCAGCGCCTGACGGAGTTTTCCCGAGAGTGCGACGCCGCGGAGCATCGCGCCACGGTCGGGGGTTCCCGTAGAGATCGCCGGGCCAGCGCATCGCTTTGCCAGGGGTGACGGGTAAGCGTTTTTGCGCTGATGGCTTGCCTACGGCCGTCCATCATTTTAGGTTTAAAATAACGACGGGGAGGCAGTCATGAGGGATCGCCGGACATTGTCCGCGGCGCTGTGCGTCGCCGCGGGGTTAAGCGTCGCGCCGCTGCAGGCGCAGGAAGTCACGCTGCGCGCGGTATCGTCCTTCGCCGAGGGCACCGAGTTCTCCAAGAATTTCGAGCGCTTCGTCGAGAAGGTGAACGCCGACGGCAAGGGCGTCGTGCAGATCAACTATATCGGCGGACCGCGCGCCGTCCCGCCCTTCGAGGTCGGCAATGCCGTGCGCACGCGCGTCGTCGACATGGCCAACGTGACCGGCGCCTTCTACACCAACCTGATGCCCGAGGCGGACGGCTTCAAGCTCATCGCCAAGCCGATGTCGGCGCAACGTTCCGACGGCACCTGGGCCCATATAAACGAGCTGCACAACCAGAAGCTCAACGCCTGGTACCTGGCGCGGCAGTTCCACAACGTGCCGTTCCACATCTATCTCACCAAGAAGATCGAGAAGCTGGACTTCACCGGCCTCAAGATCCGCGTGACGCCGGTCTACAAGGACATCGTCGAGGCGCTGGGCGGCACGGCCATCACCACCGCACCCGGCGAGGTCTACACGGCGCTGGAGCGCGGCGTGGTCGACGGCTATGGCTGGCCGGTGACCGGCATCTTCGATCTCGGCTGGGACAAGGTGACCAAGTTCCGGCTCGATCCGGCCTTCTACTCGGTCGAGGTCAACGTGCTGGTCAACCTGGATGCCTGGAAGGGCCTCAACGACCGGCAGAAAAAGCTGCTCAGCGATACGGCGCTGTGGCTCGAAGGGCTGGACAGCGAGAAAGTGGGGGCGATCCAGGCCGAGCGGCAGCGCCATGCGGCCGCCGGTATCCAGGCGATCGATTTCGGCCCCGCCGCCGCACAGGAGTTCCTGAAGAAGGCCAATGACGTGGCCTGGGCGAGCGTTATCCGGCGCGCACCGGAAAGCGGCGCCAGGCTGCGGCAATTGGCCGGCAATTAGGACGGGGAGAAAAGAACCATGATGATTCGTATCGCACTGACCGCCGCCATCGCGCTGGCAGCGACCGCGGCAGCGGCGCAGGAAGTCACCCTGCGCGCTGTCTCGGCTTTTCAGGAGGGCACGCAGTTCTCCAAGAACTACGAGCGCTTCATCCAGAAAGTGAACGCCGAGAACAAAGGCGTGGTGCAGATCAACTACATCGGCGGCCCGCGTGCCGTGCCGGTGTTCGAGCAGGGCAACGCCATCCGCACGCGGGTGGTCGACATGGCCAACGTCGCGGGCGCCTTCTACACCAATCTGATGCCCGAAGCCGACGCGATGAAGCTGTTCGACAAGCCGATGTCGGCCCAGCGCAGCAACGGCAGCTGGGAGTTCCTCAACCAGCTGCATCAGCAGAAGATGAACTCCTGGTACCTGGCGCGCCAGGCGCACAACGTGCCGTTCCACATTTATCTCACCAAGAAGATCGACAAGCTCGACTTCACCGGGCTCAAGCTGCGTTCAACGCCGCTCTACAAGGACGTGGTCGACTCCCTCGGCGGCACGGGCGTGACCACGGCGCCGGGCGAGGTCTACACGGCGCTGGAGCGCGGCGTGGTCGACGGCTATGGCTGGCCGACCCAGGGCATCTTCGACCTCGGCTGGGACAAGGTGACCAAGTTCCGGCTGGAGCCGGCCTTCTACTCGGCCGAGGTCAACGTGCTGGTCAATCTCGACGCCTGGAAGGCGCTCGACGACCGGCAGAAGAAGGCGCTGAGCGACGCGGCATTGTGGCTCGAGGGCCTCGACGCCGAGAACGTGGCCATGAATGCCGCCGAGAAGGACCGCCAATCCAAGGCTGGCATCCAGGCCATCGATTTCGGTCCGGCCGAGTCCAAGCGCTTCACCGAGACGGCCTACAACGCGGCCTGGCAGTCGATCATCCGCCGGGCGCCGGAGAACGGCCCGCGACTGCGCCAGCTCGCCGGCAACTGACGCCGGAATCGGAGGCGGCGGACCATGCAAAAGGCGTCCGCCGCCTATGAGCGGCTGCTGAACGGTCTTGCTGCTGCGGCGGCGCTGATCCTGCTCGGCGCGGTGCTGCTGGTCACCGCCGACATCCTGCTGCGCAACCTCACGCGCTCGGGCTTCCCCTGGGCCAACGAGGTCTCCGAGTACGCCTTGTTCTTCATCACCGTGCTGACCGCACCCTGGCTGCTGCGCCGCGGCCAGCACGTACGGCTTGACCTGCTGCTGGCCGCCGTGCCGGGCCGGCTGGCTTGGCTGATGGAAGTCATGGCCGACCTCGTGGGTTTCGCGATTTGCGTCGTGCTGGTGCGCTACAGCCTGATCATGACCTGGGACAGCTGGCGGCTGGGCTCGATCACCATCAAGAACCTTGTCTTCCCGGAATGGTGGACGCTCGCCCCTCTGCCGGTGTGCCTCATCCTGCTCACCGTCGAGTTCGTCTTCCGCTTCCAGCGTCTGCTCGCCGGCGAGAAGGGCCGCCGGCGCGAAGCCACCTCGGTTGGCTGAGCGGGGGTGGGGCGATGATGTATTGGGGGCACGCCGCCCTGCTGCTGTTCGGCGGCCTTGTCGTCGTCATGGCCTTGGGCCTGCCCGTCGCTTTCGCCTTCCTGGCCATCAACATCGTCGGGGCGCTGCTCTTCCTCGGCGGTGAGCCGGGCCTCGCCCAGCTGGCGCGCAACGCCGTGCAGTCGGTCACCAGTTTCTCCCTCACGCCGATTCCCTTTTTTATTTTGATGGGGGAGGTGCTGTTCCATACCGGCCTGGCGCTCAAGGCCATCGATGCGATTGCGCTGCTGATCCGCCGCGTGCCGGGGCGGCTGGCGGTGATCGCCATCGTCGCCGGTACCATCTTCTCGGCGATCTCGGGCTCGACCATCGCCACCACGGCGCTGCTCGGCAGCCTGATGCTGCCCACCATGCTGCAGCGCGGCTACGACAAGAAGATGGCGATGGGCCCGATCATGGGCATCGGCGGCGTGGACATGCTGATTCCGCCCTCGGCGCTCGCCGTGCTGCTCGGCAGCCTGGCCAGCATCTCGATCTCCGGCCTGCTGATCGGCGGCATCGTGCCGGGCCTGCTGCTCAGCCTGATCTTCGTCGGCTACATCGTCCTGCGCGCCGCGCTGAACCCGGCGCTGGCTCCCGAGGTGATCGACGACGGCGGGGCGCAGGGCTGGGCGCGCCTCGCGCCGTTCGTCGTGCATGTCCTGCCGCTACTGCTGATCTTCGGCGTGGTGATCGGCGCCATGACCGGCGGCTGGGCGACGCCGACCGAGGCCGCGGCGCTGGGGGCCGCCGGCACCATCGCCGCCGCGATCCTCTATCGCCGGCTCACCGCAGCCAACCTGATGAAGTCGCTGCTCGGCACGGTGGCGGTCTCGGGCACGGTGCTGTTCATCATCGTCGGCGCCACGACCTTCGCCCAGGTGCTGAGCTTTTCCGGCGCCACCAACGGTCTGGTCACCCTGGTCCAGGCGCAGGGCCTGTCCACCATGACCATCATCGTCGGCATGATGCTGATTCTGCTGTTCCTCGGCTGCTTCGTCGACCAGGTCAGCATGATGCTGATCACCCTGCCGTTTTTCATGCCGTTGGTGCAGCGCCTGGGCATCGATCCGATCTGGTTCGGCGTGCTGTTCCTGATCTGCATGCAGCTGGGGCTGCTCACACCGCCCTTCGGCCTGCTGCTCTTCACTATGAAAGGCGTGGCGCCGCCGGAGATCGAGCTGGCCGACGTGTTCCGCGCGGCCATGCCCTATGTCTGGTTCAGCGTGCTGGTGCTGCTGGCGGTGTTGTTCGTGCCGGGGTTGGCGACCTGGCTGCCGGCGGTCATGCTCGCGCGCTAGCGAACTGCGCCAGGGTCCTGTTCAGCGTCTCACCTTCGGGATCGGCGAGAGCCGCCTTGCGGGCCGTGGCGATGGCGGCCGCGGCATTGGCGTAATAATCCGGCCGCACGTTGGAGGCGGCGAGGGTTGGCTGTACCAACGTCTCCATGATGCGGCGGAAGTTGCCTGTCCCACGACGGTGGGTGTCGCTGTAACCCTTGATCAGCCTCGCGCATTCGGCGATCTCGCGGGCCACCAGCCTGTCCTTACCCATGGCGGTGCGGATGGCCTCAAGCCAGCGCTCCATGCCCTGCTGCTCGACACCGAAGCGGTAGCCGTGCCGCCGCCACGGCTTGAGCGCCGCCATCAGGCGCAGCAGCGCGAAACCCAGCACCGTGCTGGTGCGGATATGCAGGCCCAGGTTGAAGCTGTTGAGCCGGCCGGTGCGCTCGGCCCAGCCGACCAGGCGGCGGCCCAGCGGCGGCGGCAGGATGGAGGCGAACTCATCGATGCCCGGTTTGAGGAACTCGGTGACGATCACCGGCTGCTCGCCCTTGGCGCCGGAGCCGCGCTGCACTTTCTGCAGACGGATGGGCCGCGTCTTGATCTGGGCGACGCGGATCACGTCCTCGTAGGTCATCCACAGCGCCAGATGTCGGCCAGTCTCGGCCGTACCGCTGCCGTCGCCACCGGCCGCGCGCTCGGCCTGCCAGACCTTGTCGAGCCGGTCGAGATAGAGTGTCGCGTAGGCGTTGTCCTGGTAGTCGAAGCAGCGCGCAGCGCCTTCGTTGACGATCTCGCGCGCCACGGCGGGGAAGTCGCGCACCACGTGGTCGCGCAGCGCATCCAGCGCCGCGGCTGGCGTGGCAGCAGGGCGGGGAGCAGCGGTGCGGGGCGCGGGCCGCAGCTCGACGATCTCGCCGCGCGCCACCTTCAGTCCGTAATGGAAGCCGCGCAAATTGGCCTCGACCGACTTGCCTTCCTCGCGGATGGCGCGCTCGAAGGCCTCGACGCGGAGGGGCAGGATGCCGGTGCCGGCGATAGCACCGACCAGCACGGCGTTGATCACCGTGCCGCTGTCGCGCGCCGCCTGGGCGAAATCACCGAGGATGGCTCGCTTGGAGAGCTGGCGTACCGTGGCCTCGACCCGCGCCGTCTCCAGGCGCGTATCGCCCATGCCGATCTTCTCGTCGATCAGGTAGAAGCGGTGCATCGAGGCGATCAGCGTCGTGCGGTCGGGCGAAACGAAGCCGCTCTGGCAAGCGCGGCCGGCCTCGACCAGCTCGGTCGCCACCATCAGGTCGATGTCGCCGACCTGCGGGTAAAGCGCCATCACCGGCTCCGGGGCACCCTTCGCCAGTTTCTCGCGCAGGATCTCGATGTAGTAGGTCGTGGCACCCGTGCGCTGGGCGACACCCGGCACCGAGGTCGCCTGCACCGTCAGGCCCTCGGCGCGGCAGGCGGCGAGGATCCAGTCGGTCATCACGCCGCCGCCTTCGCCGCCGAGGGCAGAAATCAGGATCGTGACGGGGCGGAGTTCAGACATGGATGGGAGAGACTGTTGAGGTGGTGAGGTTGCCCCTCACCCCGACCCCCTCCCGGCGGGAGAGGGAGAAAGAGGCGCGTCCCAACTTACCTCTCCCATAGGAAGAGGTCGCGAGCGCGAGCGAGCGGGTGAGGGGAAGTCTCAACACGAGAATCAGTGCCTGTGTCACTCCGCCGCGGCGGCGAGCGTTGCGGCGGATGGCAAGGGCGCGGCCGGCATCGCTTCCGGCGTCGCCATCCAGGCGATGATGCGCTGGCGCAGGCGATTGACCACGCGCTCGATCGCTCCCGGATTATGCACGACCTCGGTCTTGTAGAAGCTCGGGCAAAGGATCGCGGCGTGAGAGACCTCGCCGCACAGGCCGCAGCCCACACAGGTCTCGACCACGGTGGCGACAGGATCCTGACGGAGCTTGTCGGGGTTGTCCTTGACGGTCAGCGACGGGCAACCCGAGAGGCGGATGCAGGAATGGTCGCCGGTGCAGGTCTGCTCGTCGACGCCGAATTTCGGCTTGGCCACGCGCTTGCCGGCGGCGATGTCCTTCGCGTCCTCGGCGCGCACGCGGCGCTGCTTGGCCAGCATGCATTCGCCCTCGGCGATAATGACTTTGAGGCCCTTCTCGGCGGTGGTCAGCGCCTCCTTGAGCACCCTGGCGACGTTGGCGACCTTGTAGTTCTGGACCTTCTTGATCCACTTTACGCCGACCCCGCGGATGGCGCTCTCGATATTCTGGTCCTGCGCCTTGACGCCGTCGCGCTGCTGCATCGACGAGGGCAGGAACTGCCAGCCGGTCGCCGAGGTGTAGCCGTTCTTCATCACGATCAGCACGCCGTCGGCATTGTTGAAGGTGGCCGAGGCGACGCCGTTGGTCAGGCCGTTATGCCAGAATCCGCCGTCGCCCATGATCGAGATGACGCGCTTCTCGAACTGCGGTGCAATACCGGTGGAGCTTGACAGGCCCATGCCGTAGCCGAGGCAGGTGTTGCCGAGGTTGAACGGCTTGTAGGCGGAGAAGCTGTGGCAACCGATATCGGCGGCGATGTGGTGCTTGCCGAGTTCGCGCTCGACCAGGGTGAGGGCGCTGAACACCGGGCGCTCCGGGCAGCCGGTGCAGAAGGTCGGGGTGCGCGGCGGCACCTGGCCGCCCAACGACTCAGCCGCCTGGGCTTTGTGATCGGTCACCGCCTGTGCCTGGCTGGCGGCGGAACCCCGCGCTGCGTCGATGGCCGGCAGACTGACCTTGTCGAAGAAGGCGGCGAGCCCCTTGAGCATGACCTCCGAGGTGTACTCCCCAGCCATGGGGAACACGTCCTTGCCGTGCAGCTTGGTATTGATGTCGGCGCGGCGTAGCGCGGCGGCGATAGCCTGCTCGATGAACTCGGGCTGGCCTTCCTCGCAGACCAGAACCGCCTTCTTACCAGCGCAGAAGGAGTTGATCTCTTCCGGCACCAGCGGATAGGTCACGTTCATGACATAGAGCGGGATACGCGACTTGCCGAAAGTGTCGGCTAGGCCGACGCGGTGCAGCACGCGCATCAGCGTGTTGTAGAGACCGCCCTGCAGAATGACGCCGATGTCGCCGATGTCGCCGGGGAACTGCTCGTTGAGCTTGCGCTCGGCGATGAATTTAAGCGCCGCCGGCATGCGCTTCTCGATCTTGATGCGCTCCTGGGCGATCGTGTAGGGCGGCTGGCAGAGCCGGATGATGTCGAAGTCCGGCTTCTGCAGCCGGTTGTTGCGCGAGATGGCGCCCTGCCGATTGTTCTTGGCCGCAAACCGGCCGTAGACATGGCACGTACGGATGCGCAGCTGTAGCATCACCGGCGTGTTCGAAGCCTCCGAGAGCTCGAAGCCTTTCTCCACCAAATCGACGATGCTGGTCAGGTTCGGTCGCGGGTCGAGCAGCCACATCTGCGATTTCATGGCGAAGGCGTGCGTGCGCTCCTGGATGATGCTCGCACCCTCGCCGTAATCCTCGCCCACTACCATCATGGCGCCGCCAATGACGCCCGCCGAGGCAAGATTGGCCAGCGCGTCGGAGGCGACATTAGTGCCGACCGTGGACTTCCAGGCGACCGCACCGCGGATCGGGTAGTTGATCGAGGCGCCGAGGATGGCGGCGGCGGCGGCTTCGCTGGTCGGTGTCTCGAGATGGATGCCCAGCTCGTCGAGCAGGGGCTTGGCATCGACCAGAACGTCGATCAGGTGCGAGATCGGCGAGCCCTGATAGCCGCCGACATAGCTGACACCGGATTGCAGCAGGGCCTTGGTGACCGCGAGAATTCCTTCGCCGTGGAAGGTTTCGCCTTCAGCGAGGCGAAGCGATTCGACTTCCTGCTTGAACGACCGTTCCATCGATCCTCCCAAGACGGCCGCGTGCTCCGGCCCGGTCCTGCCGCACGCGGCTTGGACTCGCTCTAAGGTAGGCTGACGGGTCAGTCAGGTCAAATAGTTGGCCTATCAAACTATTGACCGCTTGCGGCTTGAGCCATACTCAACCGCGGCACCATATAGTGGAGGATTACGTGGCGGCCGTTCCTAACATCAAAGCCTGTGTTTTCGACGTATTCGGCACGGTCGTAGACTGGCGCAACGGCGTGGCTCGGCATGCCGCCGCGGTCGCCATGCGCAAGGGGGTCGAGCTAGATCCGATCGCTTTTGCCGATGCCTGGCGTGGCCGCTATCAGCCGCAGATGGAGACAGTGCGCTCCGGCAAACGGCCCTGGACCATCCTCGATGTGCTCCACCGCGAGAGCCTGGTGGCGCTGCTCCCTCAGTTCGGTCTTGAGGGCAAACTCTCCGAGGCGGAGATCGATGACTTCAACCGCGCCTGGCACGATCTCTCGCCCTGGCCGGATGTCGTCTCCGGCCTCACGCGCCTCAAGAAGAAACTCATCATCGGGCCGCAATCGAACGGCAACATCGCCATCATGGTGAACTTGGCGAAGAATCAGGGTCTGCCCTGGGATGTCATTCTGGGCGCCGAAGTGGTGCGCAACTACAAGCCCATGCCACAGAGCTACATCGATTGCTGTCGCGTCCTCGCCCTGCCGCCAGAGCAGGTGATGATGGTGGCGGCGCACAACTACGACCTGGCGGCGGCGCAGAAGCAGGGGCTGAGCACCGGTTTCGTGCCGCGCCCCACCGAGAAGGGGCCTGACCAGAAGACCGACCTCAAGGCGGACGGAAACTGGACGGTCGTGGCCAAGGACTTTAACGATCTGGCGCAGCAGCTCGGGGCCTGATCCGCCATAACGCCTGTCGCGCCGCCGGGTCGTAAGCAAAGTGCCGACTACCAGGAAAAATGAGGAAGCGTGGTGCGTGATTCCAGCGACAGCGCCGATCAACTGAAGATCTTGGCACTGCTGGCGGCTATCGCGTTGGCAACGTTCTCGGTGGCGCCAGCTTGGGGTGACGAACGCGTCGCGACTGTCGATCCGCGGCGTGAAAGTGGAGGAAACGCCCGGGAGTTCAAGAACAAGGTATTCCCGGCGAGCGCAGTGCCACGCGAACTTCCCTACGAGGCAGCCCCAACAAGGGCTCAGAGGACGGTTGCGGAGCGAGCGGAGATGCTCCTGCGCGAAAACCTGGGCGCCCTCTCTCTTCTCCTGGTCGAGCGGGGGCGGATCCTCTTCGAGGGCTATAAGCCGCCGGCGACACGCGAGACCCCGCAGCATTCCCAATCGATGAGCAAGAGCCTGACCGCCTATACGATTGGACATCTCTTGTGCGATGGACGGATTGAAAGCCTCAACGATCCGGCACAGAAGTATGCACATCTGCTGCATGGTACCGTCTACGGCGAGGCGACGATTTACAACCTCCTGACGATGACCAGCGGTGCCGCGCTTTCGACGTCCTCGGGTAACTCCTACGATGGCCAGTTTGACGAGGTTCGCGCCGGAAAGGTGTCTTCGCTATCCGTGATGCTGCGGTTCGGCACGCGCGATATCCCCGCCGGGAAGGAGTTCCGATACCTAGCAAACGACACGATGGCGTTGGCATACGTTGCCGAAGCGGCGGGTGGCTTCCTCGATGGCTTCGAGAGGCATATCTGGAGCAAGATTGGGGCGGAGGGGGCCGGATACTGGCTCATCGACAACCAAGGCATGGCAATCGCGAATGCCGGCGTAAGCGCGACGACACGAGACTGGGCGCGCCTCGGGATTTTCTCCGTTTCCCAGATCAAATCTGGCGGCGACTGCATGCGGAAGTTTATGAAGGACGCCACTTCCTTCCAGGTTCCGAACGTATCGAAAAGGACCGGCAAGGCTTTCCCCGGCTACGGGTTCCAGACTTGGGTCCGGAACAAGACCTATTGGTGGATCGGATACGGTGGCCAGCGTGTCGGCGTCGAGCCAGAGACAGAAAAGATCATCGTGGTCACAAGTTGGCGCGAAGACTACATGGATCGGGTCTACCGGCTTTTCGATGACTGGGTTGCCGGCAGATAGCAGTGCCCGCGATCGAGAAGCCCATCCGACCGGCGACCGGTGCCAACCCTTGAGAGGAAGAGGGAGTAGCCATGGGTTCGGGCGTCGATGGAATGTCGAGCCGAGGCGACTGATAGCTGTCGCCGTCCTGCTCATGGGCGTCGTTTTCAGCGCCCAGACGGCAAAGGCGCAGTGCGTGCCGGTACAAGGTGGCAGCGCGCGCTTGATCGAGCTCCGCGACGAACTTTACACGGTCACAGGGGCTCTGGCGTCGTTCGATCCATGCAACCGCTCTGTCGATTTTCGCCTTCCATCGGCGTCGCAGAGGCCTCCGCTTGTCATCTTTGTGCACGGCGGCGGGGGCGGCGGCGACAATACCAGCGCAATGGCCGCGTTCCATGACGCCGGCGCTGCGGTGCTGGGCTTCGACGCATACGTGATGAACGGATTTGACCGCCCTTCCCGATTTTGGGTCCTCAACATGACCTATGAGGCCCGCCAGCGAATGATCTATACCGTCGCCCTTTCCGCCTATCGTTGGGCGGTGACAGATGGACGGATCGACCCCCGGCGCATCCATTTCTATGGCCTGTCGAACGGCGCGGATGTTGTCGCGAATCTCGCCGCGGTGACCGATCCACGAAACGTGCGCGCGGTTTTTGCCGAGGGGCTCGCGGGGGCGGGGCTCGGGCTTCCGGATATGTTGCGCGTACCGCTGCGCGCCATTTTCGGCCGCCTCGACAATTTCGGGGGCAAGGCGGCCGACGACTGGCGATGGTTACGCCGAAACCGGTGTGCCCTGAATGTTGCCGAGTTCGATGGCCCGCCCGGAAATGCTGCCGGATGCAATGCGCGCGCTGGGGCGGCAGGCTTGACCCAAAGTCCCAGCGACTGGCTAACTGAACAACAGAAGCGCGGCGCCGATGTCGAGGTCTGGTTTTACGAACGCGCGGCGCATGGCGCTTTTCTGGGGCCTTTGCGGGAGCGCACGAACGTCTGGGCCGGCGGTAACGTCGGCTTCGCGTCGATAGGCGCTGACGCCGACATTCGCGCGAAGCTCCTCAGTGACGTCATGAGAGTGGTTCTTGCGCCGTAGGCCGCGTCGGTAAGGGGCCGGATCGCGGCAAACCCGATGACCGCGTCGGGCCGGCAGTTGTTCGCCAAGCTGACGCTTCCCGTCTTCGTGGTGAATTCCGGCCGGCAGCAGGAGATCGTCGAGACCATAGAAGAGACGACGCCGAAGCTCATCAGTGCGTTCTATCCGGTGCTCACCAACGAGATCGCCCGACCTTATGGCTGGGCCTTCAGCCCGCAGGAGATCGTGGAACTGGTGGCGTTCTACGGATCACCGTTCGGGCAGGAGGTGGCGCGCAACACGCAGCTGATTGCCTCGCACCTTCACCCGCTCGCCGAAATGGTCTTTTTCATCCGCAAGGGACAGGCGGGGATGCAGGGCTTGCTGGGGAAGGGCATCAAGCCGCTAAGTAAAATGCCGAGCATTGGGAGAAAATGAAAATAAGGTATCGTGCGCGTGATCCCGGCAGCGGCGCCGGTCAATTGAGGCGCTTGAGTGCGCACGGGGGAAATGTGGCAAATCCGACGGACCAGGCGATTCGGGCAACGAAGACCATTGCCCTGGCGAAGACCATCAAGCGCATGCGCTATGACGAGCGACAGATCGTTCAGGTTCTGCGCCTTACGCCGGAAAAGGCTCGGGCCCTCCTGGAGGGCCGACTGGATGACTTCAGCACCGCAGAGATCACCAAATACATCAGTGTCCTCGACTAACCTCGACCGGGTGCTGCCCTGATCGCAGCACTACACGCGCGGCACCGCGGCTGACAGTCTGTGGCTTGCGGCAAGCCGGCGCCGCGTTAGTCTGCCCGTCCCGCCCGGTTTGAATCCCTGGCCTCCGCCTGCTACAACCGCGCCGCCACTGACGGAGCGGACAGTCTGAACATGACGGCCATTCTCGATATTCGTGGGCGCGAGATCCTCGACAGCCGCGGCAACCCCACCGTTGAAGTCGATGTAACTCTGGAAGGCGGGATCGTCGGCCGCGCAGCCGTACCTTCCGGCGCCAGCACGGGAGCGCACGAAGCGGTCGAGCTGCGGGATGGCGACAAGAAGCGCTACAGTGGTAAGGGCGTCCTCAAGGCGGTCCACGCGGTCAACGGCGAAATCTTCGACACCCTTTCCGGACGCGATGCCGAGGACCAGCTGGCCATCGACAAGGCCCTGATCGATCTCGACGGCACGCCCAACAAGGGCCGCCTCGGCGCCAACGCCATCCTCGGCGTTTCACTGGCCGTGGCCAAGGCGGCGGCGCTGGCCAGGGGGCTGCCGCTCTACCGCTATGTCGGCGGCGCGCGGGCCCACATCCTGCCGGTGCCTCTAGCCAACATCATCAACGGTGGTGCCCACGCCGACAATCCGATCGACATCCAGGAGTTCATGATCGTGCCGGTCGGCCTTCCCACCTTGGCCGAGGCGCTGCGCGCCAGCGCGGAGGTTTTTCAGGCTTTGAAGAAGCGTTTGAGCGATGCGGGCCACGCCACCAATGTAGGCGATGAGGGCGGTTTCGCCCCGAACCTGAAGAGTGCGGACGAGGCGCTGGGCTTCATCGTCAAGGCGATCGAGGCCGCTGGCTACAAGCCCGGCGATGACGTGGCACTGGCGCTGGACGCGGCATCGACCGAGTTCTTCAAGGACGGCAAGTACGCCATGGAGGGCGAGGGCAAGACGCTCGACGCTGCCGGCATGGTGAAGTTCTACGAGGGCCTGTGCAGCAAGTACCCGATCGTCTCGATCGAGGACGGCATGTCCGAGGACGATTGGGCCGGCTGGGGTGCGTTGACGGCAGCCCTTGGCAAGAAGGTGCAGCTGGTCGGCGACGATCTCTTCGTCACCAACCCGAAACGCTTGAGGGACGGAATTGCCAAGGGCACGGCGAACTCGATCCTGGTCAAGGTGAATCAGATCGGCACCCTCTCGGAGACGTTGGAGGCGGTCGACATGGCACACCGCGCGCACTACACCGCCGTGATGTCGCATCGCTCCGGCGAGACAGAAGACGCGACGATCGCCGATCTCGCCGTGGCTACGAATTGCGGGCAGATCAAGACCGGGTCCTTGTCGCGCTCCGACCGCCTCTCGAAGTACAATCAGCTGCTACGCATCGAGGAGCAGCTCGGCATTCAGGCGGCCTATGCCGGCCGCGCGGCAATCCGCCGTGGCTGACAAGATCAAGATCACCTGCACCAACAATGACCGCACTGTCGATGCCGCGGTCGTTCAGCGCTCACTCAAGCGCCTGGTCGTTGCCTTTCCGGGCGCCGGCGAACTGGTGCTGACGCGCGACGATGTGACCAAGCCTTTCGTCGGCCGCATGGCCGGTATGGAATTTACGGCTCCGGCCAACACCTGAGCCGGACGACCACAAGGAGCGAGATCATGGAGTATCCGAAGCTGCGGATGTACATCGACGGTCAATGGATCGACAGAGGGAAGGACGGCGAAGACGTCATCAACCCGGCGACGGGCAAGGTGCTCGGCAGGCTGCCGTACGCCACGACCGCCGATCTCGACCGCGCGCTGGCGGCCGCTGATAAGGGCTTCAAGGAGTGGCGCAAGGTCTCGCCCTATGATCGTTCCAAGGTGCTGCGCAAGGCGGCCGAGCTGTTGCGTGAACGCCGTGAGGCGATTGCCATCGGGCTGACGATGGACCAGGGCAAGCCGATCGCCGAAGCCCGCATTGAAGTGGCAGCGGCGCCCGATCACATCGACTGGTATGCGGAAGAGGGGCGGCGGACCTACGGGCGCATTATCCCCGGACGCGCCGACAACATCATGCAATTCGCCAAGCGCGAGCCGATCGGGCCGGTCGCCGCCTTCACGCCGTGGAACTTCCCGATGAACCAGGCCGTGCGCAAGGTCGCCGCGGCCCTGGCCGCAGGCTGCTCGATCATCCTCAAGGGGCCGGAGGAGACGCCGTCGGCCTGCGTCGCGCTGGTGCAGGCGTTCCATGACGCCGGCGTGCCGGCGGGCGTGGTCAACCTGGTCTTCGGAGTGCCCGCCAAGATCTCCGAGTACCTGATCCCCTCGCCGGTGATCCGCAAGATCTCGTTCACCGGCTCGGTGCCGGTCGGCAAGCACCTTGCATCCATGGCCGGCAAGTACATGAAGCGCGCCACCATGGAGCTCGGCGGCCACTCGCCGGTGCTGATCTTCGACGACGTCGATCCGGCGAAGGTCGTCTCGATGATCGGGCCCTTCAAGTACCGCAACGCCGGCCAAGTCTGCATCTCGCCGACGCGCTTCTATGTCCACGAGGCGGTGCACGACAAGTTCCTCGCCGGCTTCCTCGAATATACGAAGAGCCTCAAGGTCGGCGACGGCCTCGATGCCGCCACCAGGATGGGGCCGATGGCCAACCCGCGGCGCATCGACGCCATGGAGACCTTCGTCGCCGACGCCGCGAAGCAGGGCGCCAAGGTCGAGACCGGCGGCAAGCGCATCGGCAACCAGGGCTATTTCTTCGAGCCGACGGTGATGACCGACGTGCCGGACACCGCGCGGGCGATGACCGAGGAGCCCTTCGGGCCGGTGGCGCTGTTCCAGCGCTTCAGCTCCTTTGACGACGCGATGGCCCGCGCCAACAGGCTGCCCTTCGGCCTGGCGTCCTACGCCTTCGCCAAGTCGGCCAAGACCGTGGCGGATCTCAGCGCCCAAATCGACAGCGGCATGATCAGCATCAACCATATCGGCCTGGCGCAGCCCGAGACGCCGTTCGGCGGTATCAAGGACAGCGGCTATGGTCACGAGGGTGGTATCGAAGGCCTCGACGCCTACCTGGCGACCAAGTTCGTCACCCAGGTCGGTGCCTGATCCGGGTCGGCGCCTGAAATTCTTTGTCTGTCTAATACCAACCGACAGAAGTCATGACAGGTAAGCCCAGGCACGGTGCGTTATGGAGGCGAGCCTGGCGGGCACCGCGATGAGGTCGGTCCAGGCCGCGC
>VGEI01000042.1 GCA_016869415.1 Alphaproteobacteria bacterium | reverse complement strand
CGTTGTCCAAATCTGCTACCAAAATCGTTCTGGTAGTCTGTCATATCCAAGACGCATCCAACGCTACCACCGCAGGATATACGATCAAGCTCGCGGATGCAGGGCTTCTCATTTCCTATAGGAAATGAGACTTCAAGGCATTGATTTTGTCGACTTATTTTTGGCGCTTGGTTCGTGACCTACTGGCAAAGCTACCTGCAACCGTTCCCATTTGGCATCCAACGCTGCCACCGAGAAGCTGATCCGAGATGTCGCAGAACACTCAAAGCGTTTAGCCCGATCGCACGCTGTCACGCTCGTATCGTTTGAGCATCGCAAATGAGCCGCGTGAAGGTTTCGGTCTTAGTCGACGCTCATCCTCAGCTTACGTCTAATACCTGGCTCTCGATGCCGGAAAGGGTAACTATTTTTTTGTTACCTTGACCTCGTAGTTGCCACCTGTCCACGTATTTACCCAACGGAGTTCGTTCCCTGTCTTTGTTACTTCACCACGAGATCCGGCTTGATTCGTATACCAATGTTTTTTTTCTTTGATTTGCAACTTACCTAGAGTGACCCGTCCACTCGTGCCGATCCATTCGTAAGCACAATTTGCATCGAATCGGATGGTAAGTGCGCCGGTGTAGCCCGCTCCCACCTTGCTTCCAACCCAGTCTCCCTCAAGATCCTTGCAAGAGATATCTTGAGCCAGGGTGGTTGATGAGCACAGAATTAGAAATATTGGCGCTAGCGTTTTTTCCATCGAATCCTCCAATAGTGAATTGTCTGCCTCATCTTAAGGTAGGCAATCGACTGAAATTAAGGGTTTCAGCGAGTGGCTGACTGAGGAAGCAGACCCGCCCACCACCGAAAGATTTACGATCAAGCCCGCGGATGCTTGCCTTCTCATTTCACGCGTGAAATGAGACTCTTAAACATTGATTTTGCCCACTTATTTTTGGCGCTTGGTCGGCAAGGTGGCGGTGTATCGGTACCGGGTTGCGTTGACCCCACAATTTTACTGTATCATACTGTATCACAAAATGACGCAGTGTCCCCATAAATGGGATTTCATATAATGCTTTGATATCATTGAGATAAATGGTGCCGACGCCCGGATTTGAACCGGGGACCTACTGATTACGAATCAGTTGCTCTACCGCTGAGCTACGTCGGCGACTCGGATACCGGCAGCAAGCTGCGAATGGCCGGAAACGTAGAGGCAACCGCCGGCCGCCGCAAGCATCAGGTAGCCCCGATGGGGCCCTGAAAACGCTTAAATATGCCGCGTCTGGCCTCCGTCGATGTCGATGATGGCGCCGTTGGCGTAGCCAGCCGCCACCGGCGAGGCGAGAAAACACACCGCCTGGCCGATCTCCTCGGGCAGGCCGTAACGCGCCACCCCCAATTTAGCGAGGTTGCGCCGGCGGGCCTCGGCCTCATCTAGACCTTCGGCCTTGGACTGCGCCGCCAGGCGGCCTTTCAGGCGATCGGTCTCGATCGAGCCAGGGTTGATGGCGTGCACCCGCACCCCGTCCTTGATGCCCTGGTGTGACATTGCCTTGGTGAAGTTCAGCAGGGCGGCGTTGACCGAACCGCCGATGGTGAACTCGGCCAGCGCCGTGTGGCCGCCGAGCCCGACGATGTTGACGATCGCCCCGCCCTGCGCCTTCAGAAGCGGCCATGCGGCGCGGGTCAGGCGGACATTGCCGAAGAACTTGAGCGCGAACCCGTCCTGAAAATCGGCATCGGTCAGCTTGAAGAAATCGTCACGCTTGGTGGCGCCGGCGTTGTTGACCAGGATGTCGACACGACCGAAACCGGCCTCCACCGCCTCCACCAGCTTCGCCGGCACCGCGGGCTCGCGCAGATCGGCAGCATGGACCAACACCTTGCGGCCGAGCGTGTTGCGCAGCTCCGCCGCAAGCCCCTCGAGGGCGCTGGCGTCGCGTGCCGTCAGCACCAGGTCGCAGCCCTCCTTGGCCAGCTCGCGGGCGACGCCGCGGCCGATGCCGCGGCTGGCCCCCGTGACGATCGCCACCTTGCCCTTGAGACCGAGATCCATGTGGGCTCCATTGGTTAATGCCGCCCGGTACTAAAGCGAATGAGACTAGTTTGACAAGCCACCCCGGCGGCGCCGACCATCACCACGATGGTAGTCACAGTGCCGAGTCGCGACCCGCCCACGCTGTTCGAGCGTAATCTGCGCCACAACCGGCTGGCGACGCTCTATGCCTACTGGGAGGAACGCCGCGCCGGCCTGCCGCTGCCGCCGCAGAACAGTGTCGACGCGGTGGGGCTGGCCACCTGGCGCGAGAACCTGGCCATCGTGCAGGTGCGCGAGGGTAAGAATTTCACCTACCGCTTCTACGGCATCGGCTTCAAGGAAGCCTTTGGCGTCGACATGGCGGGGCTCGACGTCATGACCCTGCCACCCGAGCAAGCCTCGGTCCTGCGCCAGGAATATCGGATGGTGGCGCAGACCGGTAAACCGCACTGGCGCAGTTACACGGCCTGGTTCGAGAATCGCATGCAGACATGGGAGCGGCTCTGCCTGCCGCTAGCCGACAAATCGGGCAAGGTCAGCATGATCCTGGTCTGCGCCTATCAGGTTCACTAGCGCACACGAAGCGTGCGCGGACAGAGCCCGGCGCTTGCGGAGCAAGCGCGGGAGGCGATCCTTTAAACCACTCGCGCTCAGTTCGGCTTGGGCGCTTCGGCCGGCGCCTCTTCCTCGGGCAGCTGGACGGCCGTCGGTCCGGCCTGGTGGTGGATCAGCCGCCAATGGCGGCCCTCCTGACGGAAGATGTTGGTCGCGACCAGCAGCTGATCCTCGATCTGCTCGTAACACAGCACGATGGCGATCGGCCCGTGCAGGTAGACGCGCGGCCGGCGACAGATGACCGCTGGCGACGTCTCGTTACCGAGGATGCGCCGCCAACTCTCGATCACCTCCTGTCGGCCTTCAAGGGGCCCCCAGCCCGGGTGCAGGCAGGTCACCGCGGCCTCCGGCGACCACAGCTCGTCCATCGCCTTGGCGTCCCGATCGGCGAAGGCGCGATAGAAGGCTTCATTGACGAACAGAACGGCGGTGCGCTCGGACACGGTGAATCCTTAACCTGGCGGCGAAATACGGCCTGCCGAGCATGGCCGAGTGGCAGCGGCGGCGCCAGTCCCAGTACGGGCCAATCGAGGAATAGTTGGGGAATTTTAAGTGTTTGAACCAAGGACCGGCTTGTCACGGTCCGCGGAACATGCAGAATCGCGCCACGAAGCCGGCGTTAAGATCGGTTGGGCCCAATACTGCATCTTTAGGAGGAGACAAATTCCCATGACCCATCAGAACAAGGGCACAGCCAAAGGCCGCCGCGCCTTCCTGCGTACCATGGCGGTCGGCGGCGCGGCGGTCGCAGCCGGTACGGTGGTCGCACCGAACGTCAGCCGCGGCCAATCCAGCCCGATCAGCATGCGCTGGCAGAGCACTTGGCCGTCGAAGGACATTTTCCACGAATACGCCAACGACTTCGCCAAGAAGGTCAACGACATGACCGGCGGCGAGCTGCGTATCGAGGTGCTCCCGGCGGGCGCCGTTGTGCCGGCCTTTGGCCTGCTCGATGCGGTGTCGTCCGGCACGCTCGACGGCGGCCATGGCGTGCTCGTCTATCACTACGGCAAGAGCAACGCGCTGGCGCTCTGGGGCTCGGGACCGGGCTACGGCATGGACGCCAACATGCTGCTCTCCTGGCACAAATACGGCGGCGGCAAGCAGCTGCTGGAGAAGATCTTCCGCTCGATCAACGCCAACGTCGTGTCGTTCCCCTACGGGCCGATGCCGACGCAGCCCCTGGGCTGGTTCAAGAAGCCGATCCAGAAGGTCGAGGACATGCAGGGCCTCAAGTTCCGGACCGTCGGCATCTCGATTGACGTGTTTACCGGCCTGGGCTGCGCCGTCAATGCGCTGCCTGGCGGCGAAATCGTGCCGGCCATGGATCGCGGCCTGCTCGACGCGGCCGAGTTCAACAACGCCACCTCCGACCGTCTCCTCGGCTTCGCGGATGTGTCGAAGGTCTACATGCTGAAGAGCTACCACCAGAACGCCGAGCAGTTCGAAATCTCGTTCAACAAGACGAAGTTCGACGCCCTGCCGGCGAAGATGCGGGCGATCATCGAGAACGCCGTCGAAGCGTCCTCGCAGGACATGAGCTGGAAGGCCGTCGACCGGTACTCGAAGGACCATGCCACCCTGAAGAACCAGGACAAGGTGCGCATGTACTCGACGCCGAGCGCCATCCTGCAGAAGCAGCTCGACATCTACGACGAGGTGACGGCCAAGAAGGCGGCGGCCGATCCGCTGTTCAAGGAAGTCATGGACTCGCAGATGGCCTTCGCCCGCCGGGCGGTGACCTGGGAGCTCGAGACGGTCGTCGACCGCCGCATGGCCTACAACCACTACTTCGCGCGCCGGGCTTCCGGCCGCGGGTAAGCACCCGTTCGCGATAAGACACCATGCCTTCGGGCATGGTGTCTTTTTTTGCCCTCCGTTAGCGCCTTAACCATCGCCTTCCTTGACTATTCAGCTCCGTCGCTGACTATTCGCGCCCCATGAACGTCCAACGCACCCTCCTTGCCGTCGATCGCATAAGCGCCTGGTCCGGCAAGATCTTCGCCTGGCTCATCGTCGCGCTGGCGCTCGTCGTGGGCGTGGAGGTCTTCAAGCGCTACATTCTCAACGCACCCACCGCCTGGATTTTCGACCTGAACAGCATGCTCTATGGCACGCTGTTCATGATGTGCGGGGCCTATGCGCTCGCCCAGAACGCCCATGTGCGGGGCGATTTCCTCTATGGCTCGATGCGGCCCAGGGTGCAGGCCGGACTCGATCTGTCGCTGTATTTCCTGTTCTTCCTGCCGGGAATTTCAGCGCTGCTCTACGCCGGCTACGGCTTTGCCGAGCTCTCCTGGCGGATCAACGAGCACTCCAATGTGACCGCCGACGGCCCGCCGATCTACCAGTTCAAGAGCGTCATTCCGGTGGCCGGAGCGCTCGTCCTGATCCAGGGCTTTGCCGAGATCGCACGCTGCATCGTTTGCCTGCGCACCGGCGCCTGGCCTGCCCGCCTCAAGGACGTCGAAGAGACGGACGTCATCGCCACCCAGCTGTCGCAGAGCGAAACGGTGGACGAGGAAGCCAGGCGGTCGGCGATCGAGCAGGCCCATCACATCCACGAGGCCGCGCACCAGCGCGGCATGGGCGAGCATCGCGGGGGCTGAGACGTGAGCGATCCAATTCTTGGCCTGACGATGCTCGGCCTCATCGTGATTGCGATCATGATGGGCTTTCCCACGGCGTTCACGCTGATGGGCATGGGTATGCTGTTCGGCTTCCTGGCGTTCTGGAGCCCGGATGTTCCCTGGTGGAAGAACCAGATCTTCGACCTCATGGTGCAGCGCACCTTTGGAGGCATGAACAACGACACGCTGATCTCGATCCCGTTGTTCGTCTTCATGGGCTATTTGATCGAGCGCGCCGCGCTGGTGGACAAGATGTTCCACAGCGTTCAGCTCGCTTTCCGCCGTGTTCCGGCGTCGCTGGCGGTGACGACGCTCTTGGTCTGCGCCTTCTGGGGCATGGCCTCGGGCATCGTCGGCGCCGTAGTGGTGCTGATGGGTGTCATTGCGCTCCGCCCGATGCTCAACGCCGGCTACGACGTGCGCCTGGCTGCCGGCGCCATCACTGCCGGCGGCACGCTCGGCATTCTGATTCCGCCCTCGGTCATGCTGATCGTCTATGCCGCGGTCGCCGGCCAGTCGATCGTCAAGCTCTACGCCGCCGCCATGCTGCCGGGTTTCTTCCTGGCCTTCATGTACATCGTCTACATCATCGCTATGGCTCTGATAAATCCGAAGCTTGCGCCGAAGCTGCCGGAGGAGATGAATCACACGCCGGTTCCGTCCTGGCTCCAGAGCCTGGAACGCGGTCCGCAAAAGCAGGTTTTTGTCGCGTTACTTGCGGCCCTCTTCCGCCCGGGGAGCGCCAAAGGCACGACCCTCGACGGCAAGCCCGTCACCTACGGAGTGATCGTCTCCAACGCGCTACAGGCCCTCGTTCCCCTGATTCTGGTCGTCGCCCTGTTCGCGCTCTCCTGGTGGTTCGTGCTGGTGCGCAACGCGCCCGTCGCCGACACCATGCCGCAACAGTCGATCATCGAGTCTTCGATAACCCCGGAAGCTCAGCGCATCAGCCCGGCGGACGATGAGGAGGAGAGCGAGTCCGAGGCCGCTCCGGCCGACGAGCAGCCGCTGATCCAACAGCCGCTCCCCGTCGATGAGCCGATTAGCCCTGGCGAGACCAGCGAGGCCGAGCAGACCGGCGCGCCTGAAGACTTCTATGAATGGTGGGGAGGACTCGCCATAGCGATGTCACTCCTTCTAGGCTTCTACTACTGGCGGATGGATGGCGAGCAGCTCGAGATCCTGAAGATGGTCGAGTCTTCGGTTCTGCCGCTCGCTGTCCTCACCCTGTCGGTGCTCGGATCCATTCTGTTCGGCATCACGACCGCGACGGAATCCGCCGGCATCGGCTCGATCGGCGCCATGTTCCTGGCCGCGATTCAGAAATACCGCCGGCTGACCACATGGGGCGGTCTTATCGGCGCGGCCATCGGCGTCACGCTGGGCTCGATGTCGCTGCGCGGCGACACGATGACGATTATCATCTCCGGCGTGCTGGCGGGCCTCTTCATCGGAGCGGCAACCGCCTGGGCCCGTGACCTGACGGCAGGACGGCGGCTGCTTTTCATCATGAAGGAATCGGTCTTTCTCACCGCGAAGACCACGGCGATGGTCTGCTGGCTATTCGTCGGCTCGGCGCTGTTCTCGGCCGTCTTTGCGCTGCACGGCGGCCAGCAGATCATCGAGCGCTGGGTCCTCGGTCTCGACCTGTCACCGTTGCAGTTCATGATCATCGCCCAATTCATCATCTTCATTCTGGGCTGGCCGCTCGAATGGACCGAGATCATCGTGATCTTCGTACCGATCTTCGTGCCGCTGCTCTCGCACTTCAACGTCGACCCCGTGCTCTTCGGCACCATGGTGGCGGTGAACCTGCAGGCGGCTTTCCTCTCGCCACCGGTGGCTATGTCGGCCTTCTATCTCAAGGGCGTCGCGCCCAGCCACGTCACGATCAACCAGATCTTTGCCGGCATGATGCCGTATATGTTCATCGTCGTGCTGCTGCTGGTGATCATGTACATGTGGCCAGGCATGGCCCTGATGCTCCCGAGCTTCCTCTACGGCCGCTGACCCGATGAGCATGCCGACCCTCGCCGAGGCGATGGCGGCAATCCGCGAGGGCCGGACCAGCTCGACGGCGCTCGTCGCCGCCTGTCTGGAACGGATCGCCGCTACCGAGCCCACCATCGAGGCCTGGGCGCATCTCGACCGCGAGCACGCACTGCGCCAGGCTGAGTCCGCCGACCGACGCCAGCGCGAGGGCCAGGCTCTCGGCCCCCTGCACGGTGTGCCTATCGCTGTGAAGGACATCTACGACACGACCGACTTTCCCACCGAATACGGTTCGGCGCTGTGGGAAGGCTACCGCCCGCAGCGTGACGCCGCGGTCGTGACGCGGCTGCGCCATGCCGGGGCGGTGATCCCGGGCAAGACGGTGACCACCGAGTACGCCTACTACCAGCCGAACAAGACGCGCAATCCGCATAACCCGGCCCACACGCCCGGCGGCTCCTCGAGCGGCTCCGCCGCGGCAGTTGCCGCCGGCATGGTGCCCGCGGCGCTGGGCTCCCAGACCAACGGCTCGGTGATCCGGCCGGCCGCCTTCTGCGGCGTGGTCGGCTACAAGCCGACCCATGGCACTATCCCGCGCACCGGCGCGATGCTGCTGTCGCGCACCCTCGACACGGTCGGTGTGCTGACCCGGACGGTCGGCGATGCTGCATTCCTGGTCGAGCTTCTGGCCGGAACCGACGGAACCGACCCGGACGCGCGGCCCGAGCGGCCGGGGCTGACGGCGGCGCTTGCCCAGCCGCTGGCGCAGCCGCCTCGCCTCGCCTTCGTGCGCGGCCTAGCCTGGAAATACATAGAGCCCGAGACCGACGCTCTCTTCGCCGCGCTGGCGCAGCGGCTCGGCGCCAGCGACGTCATGCTAAGCACGGAGTTCGACAACGGCATCGAGCAGCATGGCGCCGTCATGGCCGTCGACATGGCAACGAATTTCCGTGCCGACTACGACCGGGGCCGCGACAAGCTGAGCCCGGCGCTGTGCCAGCTGCTGGAACGCGGCCGCCAGGTTCCTGACGCGGTCTATCGCGACGCGATCGAAGCGCGTGAGCCCCTCAACCGGGCCCTCGACCCGATCTTCGAGGCTTATGACGCGATACTGACACCCTCCGCCGCGGGCCCGGCACCGCTCTTTGCCACCACCGGCAATCCGGCCTTTTGCAGCCTGTGGACTTATCTCGGGACGCCCTCGATCAGTCTGCCCCTGCTCCGTTCCGCTAGCGGCATGCCGATCGGCGTGCAGCTGGTCGGCCGGCGCGGCAACGACGCCCACCTGCTGCGCGTGGCGGACTGGCTCTCGACCAGCCGCTCCTGAGTGCCGATAATCCTCCGCAGGAGGAGTGCATGGGCGAGGCGAAACGCCGCAAGCAGGCCGGCCGGCAACAGCCGGCGCGGGATACCGCGCTCACCGACAAGCCGCGCTCGTCGCAGGAGTTCTTCGATCAACTGGCTCCGGCCCAGCGTCCGGATTTCTTCCAGCTGTTCGAAGCAACGCGGGAGATCACCCGCGACGAGCTGATGGCCGTTCGGTCGGAGGCCGCAGACGGGCGCAGCGAAGGGCTGGAAAGTCTGGCGCGCGCACGCCATGCGGATCTCGATGATGCGGTAGAGGCCGGCTTCGCCGCGAGCCCGGATGGCGAGGCGACGCGGCGCGCCATCGCCTGCCGCAAAGGCTGTTATTTCTGCTGTCACGTCAACGTCTCGGCGTCGATTCCCGACGCCATTCTTGTGGCCAACACCATCCGCTCGGGATCCGCCGGCCGCTTTGCGGCGGCGGTCCGGACGACCGCGGCACAGATCGCCGGGCTGGACCCCGCGGAGCGCTACCGCCAGGCGATTCCCTGTCCCCTTCTCGAGGATGGCGCCTGCGGCATCCACGAGGCGCGGCCGACCGCCTGCCGCGCCTATCTCGCCACCGACGCCGGCAAATGCGAAGCCTCGCTAAGCTCGGTCAAGGCCGGCGGCCAACCAACGCCGGTCGAGTCCCTCGCCTATCCGCAGCAGCTCTCCGCCGCGATCAACAGCGGCGTCCTGCAGGGCTGCGCCGAAGCTGGGTTGCAGAGTTGCGCCGTCGAGCTGACGGGTGCGGTCGATCTCATACTGCGCGATGCGACGGCGGTTGACCGCTGGCTAAACGGAGAACACGTCTTCGCTCCCTACCGCGCCGGAGACGGTTGATCGGCCGGCGCCGGTTCCTGCACTTCACCAAGAAGAACTAGCTGGGCGAAGGTGCCGCCGGCGGCGGTTGAAGGTCTGCCGCGCCCGGCAGCGCCATCGGTGCGTCGTCGCCGCCGAGAAGCGTGGGGCGCACACGGTCGGGGACCCGCCACTCAAGCCGGTCGAAGGCGCCGCAACGCCGGCACGTCGCCTGCCAGGCGGCGTGGGGGGCGCCACAGCTCTCACAAATCCAGGCCGGATCAGGATTGCCTTCGGCCGCCAGCTCCAGCCAGCGATGGGCAAGCGGCTGGTTCCCGGTATCGGCCTCCTCGACCTGCGCCATCTTGCGGCAGAGTGTCGCCGGCGGCGCATTGCCGGCGGCGGCGATTGCCGCGGTCAGGTGCTTGCGCGCTTCGCCCCACAGCCCGGCTTCCAGCGACGCCTCGCCCAGGGCGCGCGAACTCCCGGGATGCGCCGGCGCCTGGGCGGCCAGGCGCTCGACATCCTTGACCCAGGCGAGCGCGTTGAACGGGGTGCGTGCCCGGCGATAGCTGGCGAGCAGCTCCGGGTGCGGCCGGCGGGCCCATTCCTGCTCGATCAGTTTCGCCGCGCGGCGGCGCCGGTCGGTATCCACCAGACGGGCAGCGAACCAGGACGCCACGGCCGGATGCTCGGGATCGGTGCGGTAAGCCTTCTTGGCGGTGCGCCGCGCGTCGTCGAGGCGGCCGTCGGCCAACGCCTGACGCGACAGCTCGATAGCCGCCGCCGCGCGCTGGCGTTGGGCCGGGCCCGGCGGCAGCACCTTCGCCGCGATGGCCCGGTCCAGCGTATCGGAAGCGCCGGTCCAGTCGCCCGCCCGTGTCTGGAGGTCGAGCAGCGTGGTCAGGACCCAAGGCGTCTTCGGCCGCAGATGCATGGCACGGCGGGCCAAGACCAGTGCCTGGGCCATGTCGTGATCGCGCATGGCGCGCGACAACAGGCCGCGTACGCCGAGAAACTCTGTCTCCGGCCGCTCAAGCATGGCTTGGAAGTGACGCTGCGCCGTGTCCTCGTCGCCGGTCAGCTGCGCGGCCTGGGCCGAAAGCAGCAGGGTAAGCGGCGGATGGCCGAGCATCGCGTCGGCCCGGCGAGCCTGCCGGCGCGCCCCCTGTGGGTCGCCGGCGGCCACGGCCACCAGCCCCGACGAGAGGGCCTCGTAGCCCAGCCGTTGACGCCGGTCGCGCCGCCAGGCGACGAGGCGCCGGGGCGCCGCGACGAGGGCGCGCCAGAAGCGGTAGAGCAGCGCTGCTAGAATGGCGGTCGAGGCCACGACTGCGGCGAGCACGCCGACGCCCATCTCGACGCGCCACCCCTGCCAGACGATGGTGACGTCGCCCGGCCGGTCTGCCAGCCAGACCACGCCCACCATGATCGCCGCTGCGACAATCAGGTAGGCGACGATACGGATCATCGTGAACTGCCGGTGGCGGCCGCGGCGGTCAGCGCCGCGGCGAGCAAGGCCTCCGCCTGGCGGTCCGCGGCCAGTCGCGCTTTGGCCTCCGTTGGCCAGGGCGCCAACGCGTCGGCCACCTGGCCGCCAAGCCCCTCCAGAGCAGCTACAGAAGCGGCGAGATCGCCGCTTGCGACCGCGCGATCCGCTCGCGCCAAGCGCGCCAGTGCCGTATCGCCCTCGGCCTCGCCGACACGGCGCACGGAGACGACAGAGGAGAGCCGCTGCACCACGCCGTTCCACCAGCGGCCCAGCGTGTTCTCTGCCGTGCTGTCGGCGGGAAGCGACAAGGCGCCGACCTGCGCGGCCCGTGCTGCGTTCGCCGACAGCCCGGGGAAGCGCTGCAGCAGCGCGTCACGGGCAGGCGGCGGCCGCTCGGCCAGCGGAACCAGCGGGGCCAGCGCTGCCACCAGGGCCGCCTCGTCACCTGACAACGCCTGAACCGTGCGCAGCTCCGCGGCGAAGGGCGCGCCACGGCGGATCGCCTCGCGCAGCTGGCCGACGGCGAGCAACAGGCCTTCGCGAATTACCGGGCGCGAACTGCTCGCGCCCAGCGACGCCACCTCGTCCTGCAGGCGCGCCAGCTCGGTCGAGAGGCGGCGGTTCTCGGCCAAGGTTGCCACGATCTGGCCGGCATCGGGGCCAGCACCCGCCTTCTGCTCCAGGGCTCCGAGTTTCTGCTCCAGTACCGCCAGCTTCCGCTCCTGCAGCTCGAGGCGCGTCACGTCCAGCGCTTGTGGCGCAGCAAGCGGTGGCGGCATCTCGGGCGGCGGCTTGCTCTCCAGCGTCGTCAGGCGCGTCACCAGTTCGTCGATCCGGCTCGAATCCGGCTTCGGCAGCGAAGCAATCTGGCGCTCGAGCGCCGCCAGCCGTGTTTCCAGCCGCAGCACTGCGGCCGACGGCAGGTCGCCGGTCGGTCGGGGCGACGGCAGCAGGGCGAGAGCCCCCGCCCCCAGCGCCAGCAGGACCGCGAGCCAGACCAGCAGGGTCGGCGCGCCGCCACGCGGCGTCGGCTGCGCCTCCGGCCTCTCTGGAACGTCTTCGGAGCGGCGGCCGAAGACGATTTCGGGCTCCTCCTCGACCGGCTTGCCCTCGAGCTGGGTGATGATCTTGTGTCGGGCGACTGCGCGGATGACGTCCGCCTCTTGCGGCTGGCGCGCCGCTTCCATCATCGCCCAGGGCAGGCCGATGGCCGCCTCGTTGACCTGGGCGCTGAGGCCCAGCGCCACGGTCTTGGACAGCGAGCCGGCGAGGCCTGCAGCGCGCACCAGGCGCACGAAAGTCTCGGCCGTGCGCGCCGAGAAGAAGATGACCATGTCCACCTGCCGCGCCTTGAGCGCGGCTGCCGTGGTCGGGCTGAGCGCCGTCGCCGGCTCGGCGCTATAGAGCACGGCCCGGCGCGTCTCGAAGCCGTCACGCTTGAGCAGGCCGGCAAGGTCGCCGGCCGCAACGCTCGCCGAGGCATGCAGCAACGCGCCGCCGGCAGGCTTGAGCTTCTGCAGCACCAGATTGGCCAGCGCCTCGACATTGCCGGCCGCACTCTCGATCTGGGTGAAACCCGCCGCCCTGGCCGCCGCGGCGGTCGTGTCGCCGACGCAGAAGGCCGGCAGGTCACGACGCGTCTCCGCCACGGCGAAGGCGCGAACGCCGTTGGCGCTGGTGAAGAGCACGGCCTGGACGCCCGTGAGATCGACTTTCGCCCCCTGGGCGAAGCGGATCTCCAGCATCGGCTCGACCAGCACTTCGTGGCCGCGGGCCTTGAGCTTCTCGGCGAGGGCGGCGGCGTCCTCGCGCGGACGGGTGATCAGGATGCGCATGAGCGAATGGAGATCAGCGAATCATCGAGTGGATCATGACGAATCATCGAAAGAAACTGGCTCCGCCCTCGGCGCGCAGCTCCTCGCCAGCATCGCGCCCCATCGCCGCCGCATCCGCCTCCGGACCCTCGCGCGCTGTGCGCAAAACCTGCGAGCCGTCGGTCTTGGCGATCAGCGCGTCGAGGCGCAGCCGGCCGAAGGTGCGGCCCACCGCCAGGGCGGCGATCGGCGTGCGGCAGGAGCCGTCGAGCACGGCGAGCAGCGCCCGCTCGGCCGTTACCGAGCGCACCGTTGGCGCATGATTGAGCGGAGCCAAGAGGTCGCGAACACGGGAATCGCCGATGCGGATCTCGATGCCGATGGCGCCCTGCGCCACCGCGGGCAGCATCTCCTCGGTGGCCAGGACCGCCGAGGCCTTGCCGTCGAGCCCGAGACGCTTCAAACCGGCCAGGGCCAGCAGCGTCGCCTGTACCTCGCCGCGCTCGACCTTGCGCAGCCGCGTGTCGACATTGCCGCGGAAATCGACGACCTTGAGGTCGCGCCGCCGCGCCAGAAGCTGCGCCTTGCGCCGCAGCGACGAGGTGCCCACGACGGCGCCTTGCGGCAGGGCCGCGAGGTTGGTGACGCCGGCGATCAGCGCGTCCCGCGGATCCTCGCGCGGCAGCAGGCAGGCGATCTCCAGCCCGTCGGGAACCACCGTCGGCAGATCCTTCATGGAATGCACCGCGAGATCGATGGCGCCGGCGAGCAGCGCCTCTTCGATCTCCTTGGTGAACAGGCCCTTGCCCCCGGCCTCCGCCAAGGGCCGGTCCTGGATGCGGTCGCCGCTGGTGCGGATGATCTCGACCGCCACGGCGCCTTGCTCGGCCAGGGCCGGCCACGCGGCGGCCAGACGCGCCTTCACCTGTTCGGCCTGGGCCAGAGCCAGGGTCGAGCCGCGCGTGCCGAGGCGGAGCGTGGGGGAACGGACCATCCACTCTGAATAGCAGGTTAGGACGGCAGCGAAAACCGGCCCGCTACGCCGCCGACCGGGGGTTACATAGCGAATCCAAGGGCTAGCCGCTAAAGTGGGGCGCCGATGGCCGCCAAAATCACCTATCAGAAGCGCGAGGCCGAGCGGATGCTCGCCGCCCTCAAGGAGCAGATCGAGGCACTCAAGGCCTTCGAAGCAGAGACCGAATACTCCTTTGGCGCCCTCTCGACCGACCGCTATGCCCAGTTCCGCGCCAAGGCCGGGGAGATCCATACGCTGGGCATCGTGGTCAAGGCACGTGTCGACAACCTCGCCACCGGACGCGACGCCGGGCTCGAAGCCGCCTACGACCGGCTGGTAGTCAAGGGCCAGCGGGTGATCATCCGCGCCAGCCTCAAGTTCATGGACGTGCTCAGCCGCCTTAAGGCGCTACCGTTGGGCGCGCGGGAGATCTTCACGACCGAGCTCCGCTCGCTTTACGACGCCCACGAGCGGCTCAAGAATCCGCGCCTCAAGCCGCATATCGACGAGGCGTTTGAGAAGCAGCTCACCACTGCCGAGGCGGTACTGCACACGATCATCGAGAAGGCGCCGCAGCTCCTGAGCTTCGGGCAGAACTGATGCTCGTCCTCGGCATTGAGACGAGCTGCGACGAGACGGCGGCAGCACTGGTCGACGATAAGCGCACGATACGCGCCGAGAGCGTGCTCTCGCAGACCGAACTGCACGCGCCCCACGGCGGCATCGTGCCGGAGATCGCGGCGCGTGCCCATCTCGAGCATCTCGACGGCTTGATCGCGCGCACCATGCGGCAGGCGGGAGCCGAGTTCGCCGACCTCGACGGCATTGCCGCCACCGCCGGGCCGGGGCTGATCGGCGGGGTGATCGTCGGGGTGATGACCGGCAAGGCGCTGGCGCTGGCCGGCAACAAACCGTTCCTGGCCATCAATCATCTCGAAGGCCACGCCCTATCGGCACGCCTCAGCCACGACGTCGCTTTTCCCTATCTGTTGCTGCTGGTGTCCGGCGGCCACTGCCAGCTGCTCATCGTCGAGGGCGTGGGGCGCTACCGGCGCCTGGGCACGACGATCGACGACGCGGCCGGCGAAGCGTTCGACAAGACGGCCAAGCTGCTGGAACTCGGCTATCCCGGGGGACCAGCCATCGAGCGCGCCGCGACGAGCGGCGATCCAATGCGTTTCGCCTTTCCGCGCCCGCTCAAGGGCCGGCCGGGCTGCGATTTCTCCTTTGCCGGACTCAAAACCGCGGTGCGCCAAGCCGTCGAGAATGCCGGCGAGTTGTCGGCAAAGATGATCGCCGACATAGCGGCCTCGTTCCAGCTGGCCGTCGCCGATTCGCTGTCCGACCGCACGGCTCGGGCGCTGGAGGTGTTCAAAGGGCAGCACCCGGAGGGAAAGACACTGGTCGTGGCGGGCGGTGTCGCCGCGAACGCCCTGCTGCGCCAACGGCTCAGCGCTCTCGCCGGCGAACACGGGCTGGCGCTTGTCGCTCCACCGCTGAAGCTGTGCACCGACAACGCTGCCATGATCGCCTGGGCCGGCGTCGAGCGGCTACGCCTCGGCCTGGTCGACGGGCTCGATTT